>CAZAXO010000067.1:0-10191 GCA_964489085.1 uncultured Candidatus Bathyarchaeia archaeon | reverse complement strand
ATGTTGATAATCCTTTATCATGAATGGTATAAGTAATCGGCGCTCCTACACGAGTTCTCTTTTCTCTCTGTTCGTCATCGAATGCCCTCCATTCAGGTCTTGGGTCTGCTAATTTCTCGTCGATAACATAACCACAAGTTATACAAACAATCTCTGCAGCATCATAGTCACGCATAAGTTTAGCACCGCCGCATTCAGGGCATGAGGTGATCTTGCTATCATATAGCTTATGATTTTCATCTCTCTCTTCATTAATCAAAATTTTTCACCGTATTTATCGATTTCAGTTTTTTCTTTAAGTAGACTGGTTTATTAGTATAATCTAATAGATCTCTATCTCTAATTGCTACTGCTGCATAAGGTGATTGTACCGAGCCAAATATATCACTGATTGTACCTATTATATTAAGACTTGAATCGAAAATTTTTTCACCAATATGCGGAATCTCATTATCCAACTCAAGTCTTATTATAAATCTTCTATTCTTAGAGACATGAATTATTCTTCCAAGCCTTTTCAAAATGTTAAATATTCCTCCATCCTATACGGCTTGTTATATACTAATAATAGAGTATTGAATTAGTATGCTATAATTTAAACTTGTTTCCTTTTAGATCTAAAGAATTTTTGATGCATTAATCTGTTACGATTAGGAAAAATAGGCCATATTTAAGATACGCCTTTAAAAGATATTTCAAAATTTTTATCAATAATTATAATCGATAAAATAGTGCTATAATAACTCAATAATATAATATATGATAGTAATGTTTGAATGAATAGAGTAAATCGATAAAAAAAGGGAAAAAATAGGTTTATGCTATAGCATTCTGTGTTTTTTTATCGAAAATGCGAAGTCCACTTATTGGAATTTCAATCCAAAGTTTTTCTCCCAGCTCTTTCTTGAATGTTGGGGGTGCTTTTGCTTTAATTAGAGTCTCTCCAAGCTTAAGATCTGCTATAACTTCCGATCCTAATGGTTCAAAAACGAATAATTCCATCTCTATACTATTTGGTACAGATTTTTCATGAATTTTTACCACTTCAGGTCTGAATCCTAATATCAATTCGGAATCTGAGATTGATTCTTTTATTTGCTTACCCAGATTAACAGGAATCTTTAACTTGAAAGATCCACCGTCTAGCGTATATTCGCCTTTAGTCTCGACAAAGGTTGTATCCACAAAGTTCATAGGTGGACTTCCTAAGAATCCAGCCACGAAAGTGTTAGCTGGTAAGTTATATATGTCATGAGGTGTTCCTTGCTGCTGAAGTAAACCATCTTTCATAACGACTATTCGATCACCCATTGTCATTGCTTCAGCTTGATCATGGGTTACGTATACTGTGGTTGTACCTAGATCATTCTGTAAGCGTTTTAATTCTGCTCTCATATACAAACGTAGTTTCGCATCTAAGTTACTAAGCGGCTCATCCATAAGGAAAACTTTAGGTTCACGTACAATTGCTCTACCTAATGCTACTCGTTGTGCTTGGCCTCCACTTAGCTGTTTAGGTCTACGAGCTAATAATTCTCCAATTTGAAGCAAACCTGCAGCCTCTTTAACCCTACGTTCTACTTCATTCTTCGGATATTTTCTCATTTTTAAAGGGAAGGCGAGATTATCATATACTGTCATATGGGGATATAGAGCATAACTTTGGAAAACCATTGCAATATCTCTATCTTTAGGAGGTAATTCATTTACAAGTGTATCACCGATATAGATATCCCCTGCATCAGGAGTTTCTAATCCCGCTAAACATCGTAACGTGGTTGTTTTTCCACACCCTGATGGTCCTAAAAGAACAACAAATTCCTTATCCTTTATTTCAAGATCCAGTTTATCAACCGCTCTTACGTCACCGAATCTTTTCTCCAAACCAACAAACTTAACTCCAACCATGCTGATCACGCCCTTATTATTGTTTTCTAAAAATATACGATTAAATGGTACCTTTTAAAACTTTGCCTGTTTTCATTAAATAATTATAATTTACTTTAATATGCATAATATGTATTCACAATATATAACAAATAATTTCTTTACTCATATACTTCCCAGATTGACTGAAAATTTATTAAAATTTTATTTGCATTTCTTTAAATTAGTTTCATTATATAGGTTTTCATTAGCTTTATGATAGCAATATTTTTATTCACCATTGAGTACATCGTCGAACAGAATAATAAGTTGTAAGTGTGAAGGTTAAAAAATTATGATAGATAAATCTCAAAGATTCATATTATGGTTTAATGAGATAGGCATGCAAGATGTTCCGTTAGTAGGAGGAAAATCAGCCAGCTTAGGGGAAATGATTCAAAGAGCTCAAGTACCTGTTCCAGGAGGATTTGCGACATCTGCCTCTGCATACGAATACTTTATAGAAAAAGCTCAGTTGAAAGATAAAATATCTGAAATTCTAAGTCAACTTAAAGATCCAAATGATACACAGTTACTTCAGAAGATCGGTTCACAAGTCAGACAATTAATTAAAGATGCACAAATCCCTGAGGATTTAGATAAGATGATTCGGAGATTCTATGATGAACTAGGTCTAAAACTTGGAGAAAAGAATCCATTTGTAGCAATTAGATCTTCAGCTACAGCTGAAGATCTTCCCGATGCTAGCTTCGCAGGTCAACAGGAAACTTTTCTTAATGTTAGAGGGGCTGATGAAGTTGTAGAGAAAGTAAAGGAATGTTACGCAAGTCTTTTCACGAATAGAGCTATTTTCTATCGAGTACAGAAAGGATTCGATCATTTATCTATTGCTTTGTCTGCAGCGGTTCAAGCAATGGTTTACTCGCGAGCAGCAGGTGTCATATTCACTTTAAACGTCGCTAATGGCGATGAAACACAAATTCTTATTGAATCTTCTTATGGTTTAGGTGAATATGTAGTCGCGGGGACTGTGACTCCTGATGAATATTATATCAGAAAAAGTGATTTAATGATCGTAGATAAAAGTATACCCAATAAAACCAAACAATTAGTCAGGAAACAAGATGGAGGAACTACGGAAATACCTGTACCTGTAGAATTACAAGATAAACAAGTACTCAGCGATGAACAGATAATAGCATTAGCAAAATATGCTGTAGCAATTGAAAATCATTATAAGCGTCATATGGATATTGAATGGGCTTTGGATGAACGTAACAATAAACTTTCGATATTGCAGGCGAGGCCTGAAACAGTTTGGAGCCAAAAAAAAGGCGCCCCCATTGAAATCGCCCCCTCTTCATCAGTTAAAACTGAAGAATTGAAGGTAATAGTAAAGGGCTTACCAGCATCACCTGGAGTAGCAGGAGGTAAAGCCCACGTTATTGCTTCTGTTGATCAGATAAACGAGTTTAAAGAGGGAGAAATCCTTGTAACTGAAATGACAGCACCAGATTGGGTGCCCGCTATGAAAAAAGCGAAAGCAATAGTAACTAATAGTGGTGGAATGACTTGTCATGCAGCTATTGTGAGTAGAGAGTTAGGAATACCCTGTATCGTAGGAACTACCAGTAAACAAACTCCTAGTACCGAAGTAATAAAGAGCGAATCGGATGTTACAGTCGATGCGATTAATGGTGTAGTATATGAGGGAATTATTGAGAGTCTCCTTAAGAAAGAAGAAGAGAAAGCTAAAGATGCTCTATTGATGGCTGAAGCACATCCTACTACAGGAACGAAAGTTCTCGTGAATCTTGGTGAACCTGAGCTTGCGGAGAAGGTAGCTCAACTACCCTGTGATGGCGTAGGTTTGATGAGAGAAGAATTCATCTGGGCTTCTGATATTGGAGAACATCCATTATATCTCATCGAAACAGATCAACCTCAAAAGGTTGTAGATAAACTAGCAGAAGGTATACGTAAAGTCGTTCAAGCAATGTATCCTCGACCAGTTGTACTTAGATTTAGTGATTTTAAATCAAGTGAATACCGTGATTTAAAAGGAGGAGAAAAATATGAACCCGAAGAACCATCAGCACTATTGGGATGGAGAGGGGCTTCTAGGTATTATCATCCTCAATATAAAGAGGCTTTCAAATTGGAAGTCAAAGCTATAAAGAAAGTGAGAGAGGAATATGGTCTCAAAAATCTTTGGGTAATGATACCTTTTGTACGAAATGAAAATGAGATACGTCAGGTCCTTAATATATTAGAAGAAGAAGGTCTGAATCGCACACCCGATTTCAAAATATGGTTAATGGCTGAAATACCTAGTAATGTTATACTTGCAGATCGTTTAAATAAATACGTAGATGGTTATAGTATAGGATCAAATGATCTCACAATGCTTGTTTTAGGATGTGATAGAGATAACGCTGCTGTTGGTAATATATTTGATGAGAGAGATCTTGCGGTTAAAAGGGCTATCAGCTACCTTGTGAAAACTGCTCATAAAGATGGTAAAACAGTTTCGATTTGTGGACAAGCACCTAGTGTACATGGACCAGATTTTATTCGCTTTCTTATAGAAAGTGGTATAGATTCTATATCAGTTAGTCCTGATACTGTTATACAAGTAAGAAAATGGGTAGCAAGTATAGAGCAGCGACTTATCCTAGAAAAAACTCTCAAACAAGGTTTAGTAGAGGATTCTTCAACAAAATGGAATTAACTTATCATTTTAATAAAATGATTACCCACTTTTTTTATCCAAGTTGGTTTTTCTCCTATGGAGGAAAGAAGAGCTTCATTTGCTATACCTTTAGAACCTATAATTAGGGAACTTCACAAATTAAATGCTCATCGTGTAATAATACAAGTACCAGCGGGTCTTCGTCCGAAGATATATGGTATAGTTAAACACCTGAACATGCATAAGATTCAAACCATCGTTTCAGCAGATCCATGTTATGGAGCATGTGATATTGCTTATGAAGAGTTACGATGTTTAAATGGAGATCTCATACTTCATATGGGACATACATCATTTCCAGCCGAATTACAAGATAAAGTCTTATTCCTAGAGATTCAATCAAAAATTACCTTAAATGATGCTATGCAAGATTCCTTAAGATATACTTGTAAATTTAAAAAAATTGGATTAGTTGCAACGATTCAACATATAAATGATCTAACCGAAGTAGAAACTTTCCTAAAAAATAACAAAAAAAAGGTGTATATCGGGCAAGCTTCTAACTTGTTACGTTATAATGGTCAAATACTTGGATGTGATTTTACTACTGCTCTTAAAATACAATCAAAGGTTGACTGTTTTTTAGTGATCGCAGGTGGAACATTTCATGGAATAGGAGTACTATTAGCAACCAAAAAACCTACTATAGTGGTTGATCCCTTTCTTGGTAAAGCAATAAATGTGAACAAATTTGCTAAAAAATTTATACAACTTAAAAAAAGTGCGGAAAGGAGGTTTTTTGAAGCCGGAAGAATAGGAATAATATTAGGATTAAAGAGTCATCAATTGAAAATGAATTATGTTAAAAATCTATATAGTCGATTAATAAAAATAGGTAAAGATCCTGTTATCCTCTGTGCTAGAGAAATTACACCTGATAATCTAAATGATTTTCTTGAGTTTCAAGCGTTTATTAATACAGCCTGTCCCAGAATAGCAATCGATAATCGTCATCTTTTTCACAAACCAATCCTCAACTATGATGAGGCGTTATCAATATTAAAAATTATGGAGGAAAACTTTGAGGAAAAAACAACTTGAAATATTAATGGAGAGCATTCCTATACCATTAAATCTAAAACTTGGGTTGGAACAATATCCGATATCCACTAAAAGCGCAGCAGAAATTTTATTCATTATAGATAATCTATTCAATGAAATAAAATGTATGAGGATAGCTGATCTGGGATGTGGTAGTGGCCGTTTATCTATAGGAGCAGCATTATTAGGGGCGAATCATATCGTTGCTGTTGATATCGATCTAGAATCAATAACTCAATTAAAAACTACCATATTGAAATATCATTTAGCTGATAAGATTTCGCCTATAGCAGCTGAAATATCAGCTATACATGGGCAATTGGATATCGTTATTCAAAATCCACCTTTCGGGATTATAAAACGTTATTCTGATAGAAAATTCATTTTAAAGGCATTACAAATTGCTCCTGTAGTTTATTCTCTTCATAAAGCTCATGAAAAAACCAGATACTTTATAAAAAGGTTTGTTGAAAAAAATAATGGAGAAGTTACTCATATCTTTAATATGGAAATGCGTATTCCTCATATCTTTGAACACCATAGAAAAAGAATATACCCAATTAATGTAGATCTATATAGGATGATTAATCATGTTAAAAAATGCTAATTTTCTACACAAACAGTTTAAAATACCTGGACAAAAAATAGGTGTAATTGAAGAATTTTTACCCGATCACGGTACCTACGAAAAGAAAGGTACCATATATGCTACTCGTACAGGTTATGCGCTTCTTAATTATGTCGAAAAAACAGTAAAAATAGAGCCAAAAACTAAAAATCCTATAGTACCACAAGAGGGGAATGAAATTATTGGTGTAGTTATAGCAGTACAAGGAAGAATGGCAATCGTTGATATATCCATAATTGAAGGTAAGATACTATCCTTACCGTTTAACGCTATGCTTGGTATAGCAAATACAAGTCCTCGATATGAACGCGTTATGGATGATGTTTGTAAAAGAGGAGATTTAATAAAAGCAAAAATTATTAATATTAAAAGTAAGATTCCTCAACTAACTACTACTGAAAAACACTTAGGAGTTGTGAAAGCTTTTTGTTCTAAATGTGGCGAACCACTAGATTTTAGTAATAGTATTCTTCATTGTAATAGTTGTGGTAATCGGGAATCGAGAAAAATCGCTGAAGATTATGGAAAACTTGATCAAGGTGAAATTAATGGAAGTATTCATCAAAAAAGAGAATAAAAATGACTTAACACTCGATATAAAAAATGAACGACATTCTTTTTGTTCGATGCTTCAAAGAGAACTCATCGAAAATCGTAATATAATATACGCTGGTTATGATTCACCTCATCCATTAATACGTTCATCTATAATGTATATTAGAACTACTAAAAATAAAAAACCACGTGAAGAATTACTTAGCACTCTTGATAAATGTAAAAACAAATTAGAAGATTTTATTACTAAATTTGAAGAAGCGTGGAATAATACTGAAAAAATCTGAGACTTCATCTCAGAGAAGTAATTTATCCAATCTCCTTCTAGATAAGAATCTTGCTAAACTAGGTGATTCATATGTTAATTTTCTTTATTCAATTGCAATGACTATAATAAAAAAAGAACCAACCGGAATAAAGGTTAGCGATCGATTATTGGCATCAGCAGCTAAGGAAGCAGGGGTGCGAGTCTTACTTCCTAAAAGAACTCCTATAGGAAGAGTAGCAGATGCGGTTGAAGTCCTACTTGTTCACTCTGTTATAAGTGGATCAATAACAGTTAAAGATATGATTGAAATCCTTTTAGACTCAGAAGATGATCCAATAACTGGATTTAAGAACATTATCATTATAGCGTTATCTAGAGCACAAGATAAATGAAAAAAAGATTTATTGAAAATAACTTCTATCTTTGAGGTAAATCATGTTTAGAAAACAGATGTAATTTTTCGAGTTTATATAAAATTTATTTCGTTTTAGTATTTCAAATAAAAGTAAAAGTTAAATCTTTACACGTCTCCCTTCTAATCGGGAATTTAAGGAGTGGCGATAAACTGGAATTCTGTAAGACATGTAAAATGATTTTAGTACCAGTCAATAAGGAAGACTCGATCGTACTTAGATGTACAAAATGCGGTGTAGAAAAAAAGGAGGCAAGTAAAACTCAAGTAAAGGTAACGAGACCCAAAGAAAAGGTAGTTGTGATAGAAAAAAAGATGCAGGAAATCAAAACATTACCGACTACACGAACTGTATGCCCTAAATGTACCCATAATGAAGCTTTTTACTGGCTTGTTCAAACAAGAGGAGGCGATGAATCTTCAACTCAATTCTTTAGGTGTGTTAAATGTAACTTTACTTGGAGAGAGATGTCTTAATCTATTTACTTGTAATGTGGATTATAATATTATAACATATTTAATTATCATAATATAGTAAATTATATTTGAGGCGCAGAATATTGTTTAAGGCTGAAATATCAGATGCAAGATTATTCAAAAATATTCTATCAGCGGTATCTGCATTAGTCGACGAGGTAAATTTTAACTTAACACCTAATGGAATAAATTTACGATCCATGGATCCTTCTCATGTCGCAATGATAGACTTGGAGTTACCAACTGAAGTCTTCAAGGAATATAAATGTCCTAAACCTATTACAATACGAATTAGTTTAGATGGTTTTCTTAAACTCTTAAAAAGAGCTAAAAATAATGAAACAATAAAGATGACTTACAATGAAGAAAAACGCAAAATTGAATGTGCGGTTAAAAACGATGTGAAGAAACTATTTAAGATACCCACTTTAGAAGCACTTGATGAAGAAACACCAACCCCTAAAATAACCTTCAAATCAAAGATAAAAATGACTTCAAATGCTTTTAAAGAAATTATAGAAGATGCGCAATCAATTAGTGACAGCGTCTCTCTCGAGACAAGTAGTAATCAATTAATTGTTGTTGCAGAAGATGAATTGAGTAGCGCAAGATTTGAGATGGATGAGAATAGCTCAGCAATTTTAGAGATGAGCGTAGATGAAGCGTCAAAAGCGTCTTTCAATCTGATGTATTTAACTGATATGGTAAAAGCAGGTACTGGGATCTCCGAGATCATTATGCTAGAATTTTCTAAAGATATGCCTCTTAAACTTTATTTCCCATTACCCCAATCTGGTATTCTCAGCTACTTTTTAGCTCCAAGAATAGAAGCTGAATAATAGAATGCTTTCAAAAGGAGAAACAACTAAAATAGAAGATATGTCTAGATATCCATTTACGAAAAAAGCCGTAGAATATATAGAAAAGTTGCATATTACTCTAGACGATTTAGAAGCAACTAAAGTCGTACTAGATAGAGCTCTGGAGCGAATTAATTCTGCAGTTAGATTTGTAAAGATTAAAGAGTGGGATTATACGAAGCATCATCGAGATGAAATAGAATTACTATCCTATCCCATTGCTGTGTTTCTTGTTAGCTCTCTTAATAATAAGTATGTAACTAAACGGTATGCTCTTGCTGAAGCTAAACGTTCCTATACTTATCTAAGTAAAGAAGAAATTGAAGTAATTAAATCAGTTGCAGATGATTTCACATGGCATATAATTATTGATCAAAAAACACCCCAGTTCCCATTTCGAGTATATTTTACTAATTATCTTAGAAATTCTATATGGATAAAAGAAGCAAGGTGGCGACTCGTAAATAGAATATTGAAAAATGGTTTTATCTATTTAAAAAAGTTAGAAATGGCTAGACTCCTCCAAGAGGAGATTCGACAAAGAATAGAGAATAACATCAGAAAGGGCGAAGTATTAATACCTATGCAACTGAGACCAATTATAAATGGTTTAAAGAAAAATTATGATAATCTGATACCGATTGAATCATCTTTATTATTAAAAACTGGAAAAACATCATTCAAATCATATCCACCATGTATAAAGATGTTACATAACGATTTAGTTTCTGATAAAAATTTATCTCATATAGGAAGATTTACTTTAACCTCTTTTTTAACAAATGTTGGATGGTCCGTTAAAGATATAATAAAAATTTTCACAAGATCAGCTGACTATGATAATGCCAAGACAAGATATCAAATTGAGCATATAAGTGGTACCAGAGGAGGTAGGAAAAAATATAGCCCACCTAAATGTAGTACACTTAAAACACATGGATTGTGTCGAAACCCTGATAATCTCTGCATAACAGTTACCCGTCCTCTACAGTATTATAAAGTGAAGAGGAATGAAGATCACCACTGAAGAATATATTAAGAAATGGTTTACTCGATATTATTCAGGGAACTATAATACTATTATCTCTCCTAATAATATGAAAAATAGGGAATTTGGTTTTCTTCTTTTTAAAGATAAAACAATGGTTAGACATAAAAATTTTCACAATCATCTACAATTACAACGGTTTATCGTTGAAATTACTCCTTCAGATGCCTACTATTCAGCAGCTTACTATCAGAAACCAGAGGTAGATATGGAAGAAAAAGGATGGGTGGGCGCAGATATCATATTTGATATAGATGCTGATC
>CAZAXO010000066.1:2091-10257 GCA_964489085.1 uncultured Candidatus Bathyarchaeia archaeon | reverse complement strand
CCTCGCACTACCATATTTTTTATAGCATCAGCCACCTCATTTACATCGGTAAGTTCTATAATTTTTAGTTCTCGCGGTAAATGCGTTTGATCGATAACAGCAATAGATTTTTCTTTCCATTCAACTGTCGGTGGAAGCTTCACTTATTACCTCTCCTTGTTAGTTTATGATAGATTGTAGAGATAATTAACCCTTATAAGTTAAAGGAGACGTTTGAACTGATGAGGAAGCATCTAATGAACGCAATAACTACTAATGAAGTTACTGAAGAAGAGAAACTGCAACCATTAACAGCGTATATCAAAAACAATCAAGTTTATCTGAAACTCACCTCAGAAGTTAAGACCTTACGCGAAAAAGGATTTGGACAACGAAAATATAATACTATCACATTAACCTCTTATGAAACTCTTTATCTGATCGAAAAAGAGAAAATAATAGTATTAGATCAACATTCTAAAACTGCTCTTTCATTCAAAGATCTTGTAAAACTTCTTTGCAAAGAGAATGTAGAAACATGGATAAAATACCTTGTTTTCCGGGATTTACGAGAACGAGGATATATTGTAAGAGATTCGAATTTAGTAGATTTCGAGATATCTGGAAAAACTGTTGTTAGAAGACTTGTAACTATAATTCATGAAGGAACCGATGCGAGTATAGTACGCTTAAACAAGCTTCTACAATATATGAAAAAAGAAAGAAAAGAACTTGTAGCAGCAGTTATAGATAGAAGAACAGATATAGTATATTATATACTTGATTCAATGGAGTTTGATAGGTTAAAAGCTCCATGGCTAACAAATAAGAAATCTTCTTAGGAGAAACTGTATATGACTGAGAGATTTACTCTACCCCGTGGAATGCATGACATCTACCCTCAAGAAATGGCGCAAAGGAAATGGTTACATACTAGAATTCTTGATATTATGCAACGATATAGTTTTCAACTAGTCGAACCGACACCTCTGGAAAACCTCGAAACATTAGAAGCCAAGAGCGGGTCAGCCATAAAAGATGAAATCTATTTTTTTAAAGATAAATCTAAGCGTAATTTGGGCCTTCGCTTTGATCTTACTGTTGGAATGACTAGAATGATAGCGAATCGATCTGATCTTCCATTACCCATTAAACTCTGTTCGATTTCAGATATGTGGCGTTATGACGAGCCACAATATGCACGATATCGTCATTTCTATCAATGGGATGCTGAGATCTATGGTTCAGATGATGCGCTAGCTGATGCTGAAATCATTGCTTTAAGTAACGATATTCTTGAGGAAATAGGATTACAAGACTATACCATATTGATTAACAGTCGACCTCTCCTACAAGGTTATATTGAGTCGCTTGGAATAACAAACACTGATATGATTGAGCAGATGATTCGAGTAGTCGATAAATCTAAGAAGTTAACTCACAATGAATTGATTAATGAATTGTATTCACTCGATATTACACAAGATATAATCGAAGAACTTCTATTTTTCATATCTCAACGTGGAGAAGCTAAAACTATGCTTAATAAACTTTCTTCCATAGTCTGTGACTTCCCTAATTATATTAATGGTTTAAGAGCGTTAGAGACCGTGATTCAGTCTATTAAATGGTATGACAAACTTGATCATTGCATCGTAGATATGAGTGTAGCTAGAGGTATAGATTATTATGATGGTATAGTATTTGAAGCATTTGATAAGGATGGTGAAGACATAGGGGCAATATTAGGCGGAGGACGATACAATGGATTAGGTCAGATTTATAGTAAACGAATACTTCCTGCAACAGGTGTTGCAGGGGGAATCGAACGAATGATCCTTTCTCTACAACGGGAGAATTTAATATCCTCAGTATCTCAAGCTCCTCTTGTATTTATTGCTTCAGTAAAAAAACAGGTCTTACCTACCTCTTTTAGCATCGTAAGTGAACTAAGAGAGAATAACATATCTTGCGAGTTAGACTTGAAAGGGAGAAATCTTACCCGACAACTAGAATATGCTGAGTCAATCGGAGCTCGATATGTAGTAATAATAGGCCCATTAGAACTCAAAGACAATATTATTCCTATACGAAATATGGAGACGCGAATTGAAGATAAGATTCCATTACAATCACTTATAACCTACTTTAAAAAGCGAAATAAATAAAGTGCAAACCATACAATTAGACATTCAGTAATATGAGCTACTCAAAATAATTATTATAATGATAAATCTAATAGATCTCTTTTATCGTATTTGTTTTTTCTTTAATGTTCTCAGATCTACTTCGATATCATCTAATGTTTGATTTAGAAATTGTGTTAAAGTTTCTCTTCTACAGCGTTCGCACATATCAAGTTTTTCACTTTTTTTTAGTCTTCTATCACATCTTGTACAGCGTTTTATTGAAGCCAAGTCCAATTTTCCTCCTCATTGAAAGCGAATATATAAACTAAACAATACACACATGATTTATTTAACTGTTCAATTAATAAAGATCATTAGGGCCCGGGGCGCAGCAGGATTAAATATTCAAATATCTCTGTATTTGGATATATACTGAAAGCGCGACAGCCTCCTAACAAGAAGTCTCAAATTAAACGGTAGAAAGCTGTAGGTCCGGGGTTCAAATCCCCGCGGGCCCGCCATAATAAGATTATTTTACGTAAAAGGTTAATTTATTATCTTTTTTAAATGAATAGGAGTTAAATTGAGAATATCAATACCTTTCTGATTTTCTGCTTAAGCTATTCTATGAAAGAAATAAGTGTTTCTGGTGCGGATGTTGGACCCCAACCCCAATTTACCAGTCAAAGTTAATGTAATTCTTAATCATATTAGCACTAAATTTAATTAACCTTCACGTGCTATTCGGTATAGACATTCCTTCAATAGACCAAAACGCGACTTTAACCTATCTATAATTGTGCTAATTTGGGTTGAATTTAGGTATAATTCTGAAATAGTCTTTTATTTTGTTAGCTGGCTAACATTTAGTTGATTAAGATGGATTGGCAACAATTATTAGCAGATTTCTTTAATCCGCCAAGCGCGAATCTGTCACTCACTATTGATCGAGTGCTTTTATCTTTGCTTATTACCTTTGCTATCACTTTATTTATCTTCTTCATATACCGAAAAACGTTCACTGGTGCTGTCTATTCTCGCGATTTTAACATTGGGTTAATACTTGTGGGGCTCGTTGTGTCGCTTATTACTATTCCAATAAGCTCTAATATTGCTCTGTCATTAGGAATGGTAGGCGCTTTAAGTATAATACGATTTCGCACCGCTATCAAGGACCCTAGAGATATTGTCTTTACATTCTGGGCTATATCCGTTGGAATTATTTGCGGTGCGGAGTTATATATGGTAGCCATAGTTGGATGCCCTGTGATTGGTGCTTTTCTATTCGTTCTTTGTCGAATAAACTTTCACAGCGCTGATCCCTACCTATTGGTGACTCACTATTCAAGTGAAGCCGAGAAATCGGTTGAAGCGGTTCTTCCAAAAAACAAGCTCAGATCTCGAACAGTAACCCCGAATGGCGTTGAGTTAATGGTCGAGGTTAGAGTGAAAAAAGAAGATACACCGAAGATAGATAAACTTCTCAATGTCAAAGGTGTAAAGGACGCAAGCCTTGTCAGCTACAGCCCTGACACTGCCTAGACATGGTGAAGTGATATACTTTGCAGAACGAGAATCAACATCTATCCCGAATTATACATGTCACGCACGAAAGCGAGACGAGAGAGAAAAAAGCAAATGACTACGTTAAATGAAACATCCTTGAGATGTGAATTTAAATATGAAATAGCTCCCCTACAATATCAAATATTAAAGAAAAAAGTGGATTTACTCTTCAAACCAGATCCGTTCTCTGGACCTGAAGGTGGCTATCATGTCCGTAGCCTCTACTTTGACGATTTTAGAAACACCGCTCTCTCTGAAAAATGGGCAGGTATTTACCTTCGAGAAAAGTATCGGATACGAATCTATAACTGCGATGATACAAAAATCAAGTTTGAACGAAAAACTAAAGTTGGCGAGTATATTCTTAAAGAGAAAGTACTACTAACCCGCAAAAAAGCTGATCTAATCATAGCTGGAGATTTTAATTCTTTAGCTAAATCAGAGAACCAATTTTTAAAAACTTTCTACATTAAATCTAGACAAAATCTTCTACAGCCCGTTGTGATTGTTGACTACTTCCGCGAAGCATTTTATCACCCAGTGAGTCACGTCCGGATAAACTTCGACAGTGACATACGCATAGGTCTTGGTTCTGTATCCCTTTTTGATCCAAAAATACCTACAATGCCGGTAGTAGACGAACCAAATATCGTTATGGAAATAAAGTATAGTGCGCAGGCGCAGCACAAGCTCCCTCACTATATCCAAGGTTTATTCTCACAGCATACTCCACCACGATTGGCTATAGGAAAGTTTGTTCTATGTAGATCTCAACAAATGTGTCTGTTCGGTGGCTCAATTGGTGGGATTCCCTACACGAGAACCAGTGAAACGACCCCTCTGGGCAAGGAGTGTACTAGTTAACATGAACCAGATGAAAAAAGTGTCGAGTTTCTCTAAAGAAATATCACAAGAAATGCTAAAACATCCTAATCCTTCAATTTGGACATTAAATCTAGTCGGCGACAGCAAAATCGCTCAACGATACTATTGTGAACTGCACAAGAAACGTCCGCAAGCCCTCTTGGGATCCACGGAATTCTATCTACCATACAAACTGACAGATGAGGGGATTCTATGTGTAAAAAGGGAGGATTTTAAGAAGCTTAAGATATTATTTAGAGACAAGATCGTTCATGATCCAGCTTATGTGGGTCAACTATTATCTTTAAGACAAAGGAGGCTAGAGTTATTAAAACAAAACATCGACAATGAATACACGTTGATTGAATCTAACTGTCTCAAGGATTGCAATCCATTACAGACTTTTTCATACTTAACTGATTTAGCCTGTTTCTACCTAGAGTATAATTTTCCATACTTGCTTTTTAAGGAATTAATCGTCGAAAAACTCAAATATTCAGAAGATTTATATGAGCACTTGCGACTACGCTTATTAACTCCCTATGAATCGTCATATTTAACATACTACAGTGCATTACTAAGACTAGCTATGCAGAAGCTTAGCAATACTAAGATTGATCTTCATTCTTTCAGACGACAGTTCAGTTCCATAGGCGATCGAGATTTGAGGAATCGATCAGATAGTAAGCTGGAAGAGGATGTACAAAGACTCATCTTCATGTTTGAAGATAAGAGATCCTTGCATTTAGAACTTATGAAAGTACACGATGTTGAGCGTAATATCAGAAAGGAACATACAAAAGTTAAGAAGGAGCTACTACTGAAATGTAGTTGGACTGAGGAGCCGCTTATAAGCGATTTGATTAGTCGCCTATCAGACCTATTGATAGCTTCTGCATTAGAAAATGAGCAAACAAGTATTTGGAGAGGTCGAACCTACGCTTACCTCAGCTATTTAATCGAAATTCTCAGCTTGAATCCTCGCACAGTAAGTATTGAAGAAATTCAATCAAAGATTCGCTAGGTTAACCTTTTGCCAGTGATCAGATTCAAAGAGGCGATTAGAAGTACGCTCGCACGTAATGAACTCCCATCATCGCAGCGCTAGTCAAGCTAGCTAGTTAAATCTGCTAGACGGTAAAACTATCTAACAAAGTTCCAGGAGAATATGTCCCGTCTACGTATAGACCATTATTAACTATGCCAGTTGAACTACCTCCAACATAGAAATTATATGTAACACCTTTTAGGAGATCTGGTGAAGAGAACGCCATTGACTGATAGCGTTTTGTCGCTATGAAGCTAAATAATTCTTTTCCGTCTCTAGTTTGAATATTAACTAAAGTACCATCCTGAATTGATGATTCAAATCTCAGCAATACTGATTCTTGAGTTGATGAAGCACTCGGGGCCTGCGCCATGCCTGAACTGCCTACCGCCAGTAAAAACCCCCCAGATATGTTAAACGTACCGAAATCCAGGGCGCCATTATTATTGGCTATAGGACCATTAATAACTAAATAACCAGCAGTCATTTCAACTGCACCGTTGACATCAATACCATCACCTAAAGCATCGATGTAAACATATCCACCGTATATATGTAAAGAGGAATTATCTGAATACATGTCTTGATGTGGATCTCCTCCCCAATTTGGTCTTTGATCCATTTGAGGTGGATCTCCTTCCCAATTTGTTCCATTCATTTGATGTGGATCTCCTCCCCAATTTGGTCTTTGATCCATTTGAGGTGGATCTCCTTCCCAATTTGGTCTTTGATCCACTCCAACCACGTTTATGCCATCATCACTTGAAACAATATGGATGTCTCCCCCGTTGATGACAACGACACCACTTTCTATACCCTCAAAAGATTTTGTAATACTAATATCTCCACCATTAACTTCAACAGAGGAGTCAGCGTGAATGGCATCGTCACCTGTTGAAATAACAAAAGACCCCCCATTAATTGCGATGTTCCCATTTGAGTGGAGGGCATCATCAGCAGAATTAACGATAAACGTTCCACCATCGATGATTACATTAACATCTGCCTTGATTCCTTTGGCAGAAAAAAGAATATTGCTGTCACTACCTCCACCTGAGGTCACAATAATTTCACCACTAATTATCATAATATTAGTATCGGCTTGAATAGCATCTCCACCAGATGTAATATTTAACACGCTATTCTCGATCGACACATATCCCGTTGTAGGATCTTCAGTGTCATTTCCATTTGCATTTATGCCATCATCGCTTGAATTAATCTGAATATTGCCATTCTTAATAATGATGATATCACTCTCAAGTCCCTCATAGGATTTCGATATATTAAATGCTCCACCGTTGATTCCCAAAGAGGAATCTGCATGTATACCATCATCCCATGAAGAAATATTGAATGTACCGTTATTTATTACAACTCCGTCATTTGAGTGAATTGAATCATCGGAAGAGCTGATAGTAAAATCCCCATCATCGATAACTATGCTGACGGCAGCTTTTAATCCCTTAGTAGATAAATCTTCATCTAGCGTTTTATAACCACCACTACCACTCACCAAAGTGAAGGTCCCGCCTGTTATTAAAAGATCGGTTTGGGCAGTAATAGCGTCCCCTTGGGTAGAATTGATGTTGATTGTACTATCGTTGATATAGATATACCCCCTGTCTTCATCTTCGTCATTGTCCGATTTTAAGCCATCACCAATGGAATAGACTGTAATCGATCCACCTTTAATCACTAGATAATCTTTTCCGCGAATCCCATCATCGACTGAAGTAACCGTAATATTCCCGTTTTTAATGATAAGTCCATCATCGCTCCGAATGGCATCATTAGCATTTCCGCTAACTGTGAGTGAACCATCACCATAGATTGTAAGGTCATCGTTGCTAAAAAGCGCACCTTTTTCTTCATTGTCCTTATTATCCGTTATATAATTCTTTGTACCAGTGGAAAGGATAATGACGGTTTTTTCTGCATTTGCAATATGAATAGGGGCTTTTGTCGTACTGCTAATGTTGACCCCATTGAAAATAAGTCTTACAACATCTACATCATCAGTATCTACAATTATACGCCCATTATCCAAAGTACCGCTTATACTGTAGGTACCTGCAGATGTAATCGTTACTATT
The DNA here is from genome assembly GCA_964489085.1 of uncultured Candidatus Bathyarchaeia archaeon. GTDB lineage: Archaea > Thermoproteota > Bathyarchaeia > 40CM-2-53-6 > DTGE01 > CAZAXO01. The sequence continues at coordinate 2,575 of CAZAXO010000066.1, read as the reverse complement.
GTTTCGTTAATTAAAATGCCATTTTCATTATCGACACTAATTGAATTCGTATTGAATGTTATCGAAATGACATCGAAACTATCCCAATTATAGTCTTCATCATCTTCATGATAATTTTGGTTTTTATCTAATGTTTCAGCTAATGAACAAGTTATAATATGAGATGAGCCATCTGTGTTGATAGATGTATCATTTAGAGTAGTGGTAATGTCATTATTGACTGAATTGAAATATATTGTAACTGCTAAGATAATAAGAAAAGATCCGGTGAAAACCATCAACTTTTGTTTTGTCATTTTTCCAGGAGTAATTTCTCTGTTGTCTTAATATAAAATGTTATTTCAGAATTTATTCAAAATTAAACCAGAATTGTTCTAAAATAATTCAATGGGAACTATTTACCCGCGCACGTTTTTTGCGTTTTTTTAAAGGAGTAATTTCTCTGTTGTCTTAATATAAAATGTTATTTCAGAATTTATTCAAA
>CAZAXO010000066.1:0-1991 GCA_964489085.1 uncultured Candidatus Bathyarchaeia archaeon | reverse complement strand
ATCTATTCCTAATCTCTACATAATGTAATTAGTTATACTAATTTATTTCCAGTAAACATAACATGTTTTGATTTTTAATATGGTAGCAAGATGATACTTTTTAAATGATAATCATTACTATCAAGTATAAGAAATGTATATTAATTGAAGAGAAGTAAATTGTGCGAGTTAAAAAGTGAGTCTTGTTTTTCATGTCTGGAGTAGTATAGATGTCTATTAATGAGCGTTCAATGAAGCATTTGCTTTGGTGGCTGGTTGCAGGCACGAGGGGGGGCATAACTCGAGCTCAAATAATACAAGCAATCAAGAAAAGCTCACAAAATGCGAACCAATTAGCAGGCTTACTTAATAGAGATTACCGAACTATACGACATCATCTAGATGTTCTTACAAAGCATAGAATAATTAAATCTGTTGGAGATGGGTATGGAGCCAAATTTTTCTTGTCTCATCAATTAGAGGAAAATTACACATTATTTGAGGAGATTATGAAGAGATTATGAAGAAAATTTGAAAAAAGTAAAAAAGAGAGGATTATACATGACTTATTCTATGAGGAAAAATGTGAAATTATGGCTCCTACTGGCAGTGCTAGTAGTGGTAGTTTTGCTTGCGTTTTTTTGGACGGTTATGTATCCAATTCAGCCTCCTCCTATACAAAAAATGATGGAACCAAGGCAGGGACATACCCCACCTTGGGATATTGAGTTATTTTATATGTTTAACACGATACTGTCTACTATTAATGTTGCACTTTTACTGTTTCTTTTGTTTTCCTATCTTGATATTTACAGGAAGATTAAATCTGAATTTACAGTTGGATTAATAGTGTTTTCATTGACTTTGCTCTTCTATGCGTTATCCTCCAATCCTTTGGTACATTGGTTGTTTGGGTTCCGAGGATTTGGTCTTGGACCATTTGCAATGTTGCCAGACTTATTTACAACAGTAGCGTTAACGGTACTGCTCTATATCACTTTTAAATATTAAAAAGCTAGCTGTTAAATATCAGACGCATCAAAGTGTTAACTATATATTCATTACAATTGAATTCTGTGAGCTGATTAGCTGAGGAAATCTATAATCATATATCCTAAATGTATTTCTAGAGTGCTCGAATTTCCTTCAATTTCTTTGCTTGTAATTATAAACACGTGCTATTCTTGAATACTTGTCTTATTCAATATTCAATTAGGTATAGATTCTGGTCTAATTCTGAAAAATTTTTTTTAATAATATGCTCTTAACTATTTGGGTAAACGAGAGTTGTCGAGACAAGAAAGGATGTTGTGATAAAAAGATGGAAGTCGATAAGCGCACTCTTCCAATAATCTGGCTAGTCGTATCAACAAGCGTATTAACTATACTGGTTCTTAACGTCAATAGGGAGTATCAGTGTTTACAGAACGAATTCAACGAGATCTCATCACAGGTTGAATATTTAGAAGTTAGTGTAAACAAAATTAAGTCAGAGTCTAATGATCTCGAAAGTATTGGGTTTTCTCCGCAGCAAATATATGATTATGTAAAGCCTTCAGTGGTTAAGATTACTGCTAAAGTTTTGCGCAGTTATGGGTTTGTTCCATATGCTCAAGGATCAGGCTTCATTTATGATACAAATGGATTCATTGTTACTAACCATCATGTTATATATGGAGCAGATGCAATTGATGTTACTTTCCTTGACGGAACAGTCGTGGAAGCGAAGTTTGTCGGATCAGATCCTTATAGTGATCTTGCAGTGATTAACATAGCCCCGACTCAAGTGGAATTATTACCATTAGTAATAGGTAATTCTTCTATGTTGGATGTGGGCGATAGAGTCTTTGCTATAGGTAATCCCTTCGGATTAAGTGGGTCAATGACTGAAGGCATTATCAGCCAGTTAGATAGGACCTTAAGCACTCAATATGGTTATCTCATAGTAGGTGTCGTTCAGACCGATGCTGCTATTAATCCTGGCAATTCTGGAGGACCTTTAATAAATGAGT
>CAZAXO010000065.1:0-10290 GCA_964489085.1 uncultured Candidatus Bathyarchaeia archaeon | reverse complement strand
GCTCCTCATACCATGTAAACTCCACTAACCCAAGAAGTTTCAGACAATCCAATACCCCTTCTGCATACGATGCTGCTACTAAAGCAGTTAGATACGATTTCTGCTTAAAATAGAAGCGACCATCTGATACATAACGTTGCACCTCATCCACAACCCTGGAAACTTCTCGACCACTCTTGGTTAACTTGTTTCCTTTTAATACCTTATCCAACTTGGTGAGATATCGTTGTGCTAGCCGCTCAGCTTCCCTCTCTATTTTTAATAACCTCCTCCGATGCTTTAGCAAAGATTTTCAATGCTTCAACTTCCATGAAATGCAGTTTTCCCGGTGCGATAAGGCAGTGAGGTGGTTCACCAAATGAGAAGTCACTGAGACAATCCAATCGATCTGCCTTAACAAGAGAGTCTGGACCTCCAAGTCTTGCTATACCAATCATTAACCTTTCTCCTAGGAAGACTCCCCTACTTTTATGCTTCTCAAGATTTGAGAGAATAGGTAAAGCATTTTGTATCGTCATATACCTCTTCTCTTCAGTTTTCACATCTAACAGGATAAGAGTATGTAATCCACTTCTTGTATTGCTTGTACAGTAATCGTAGATAGACTCTGGAAATGTTACTTCTTCTAGAAATGGTATAGTTATTGTCCTACCAAACTTATAGCTTTGCAATCCTGTAGCGCCTGACACCGCCGTCTCTATAGAAGCAGCATGGACGATCTTGGTTGGGATACCAAGTAACTCTGCTCTTAATCGTACATCAACATGCGTAGTCGCCGTCATAGGATCTCCGGGAACCAGAAAACACACTCGCTTAGTCTGAGCCGGCTCTAACAGCATCTTCTCAACTTCTTCCTCAACATTTCTACGTGACAGTACCACTATCTGTTTACTAGTTATTGATTCTAATCTTGTAATTGATAATTCAGGCATAACACTCGTGTATCTTTCAAGAAAGATCTGATCAGCCTTCCTGACTTCTTCGACTCCTCTTAGTGATATACCCTCTTCACTGTATAACCCTAATCCTACAAATATCAGCAAACTTTCCTCAATCCTATCTTCTAAATTATGCTGGACGCTCTATCAAAGTACGTGAAAAACCTTTATTTAAGGGCGACTCGTCCACCTATAAACTTAAGGGAAAAATAATGGGCCCGTAGCTCAGCCAGATCTACTGCTCCATCAACTTCAATAAAAGTAGAAGAAGGAAGGCATAGATCCTGAAAAGGTAGAGCAGCGGACTACTCACATACATCATTAGTATATGGTAGGCTGAAGCTCTTAACCCGAAAGGATGATGCAAAAGTATTATCCTGGGGAAAGGTCCGGGGTTCGAATCCCCGCGGGCCCGCCTTAAACATTATCTGGCATTCGAGGTTCTGAATTATAGAAAGTTATAGTGATTAAAATTAGATAATTCACGAGTTCCAACTTAGCTAGCGTGTAATGTTTCCTAGGACATCAAACATCAAATCCTTCGGTTCTCCTATGATTGTTATGATGTTTTTCAGTTGTTGATTTGTTTTTAGTTCTTCAATAAGTGCCTCTGACACCCACATATGCTCTAAGTCTCGTGTATTCTTTATCCTTACTACTTTAACGTTTTTTGCATCGATTGGAGGATGGAGAAGTTTCAAAGCCGTTTCAATTACTGATTTATCGCTGGGGAGAAATACGGGAATTCTACTATCAAGTGGGTACCCAACAGTTATCGCATTTACAAAGGTCTTTTCGAAGTCTATCTTCTCAAAGAGTCTTCTGGTTGTCAAATCAGCGAATCCGATTCCTGTTACGTTTCCTTCAGATTTTTCGGTGAGATCCAATGTTACAAGTATCTTTATGTTTGGAGTGTATGAAGGGCGATCTGAAGGTATGATAAATCTCCCCGTTACATTTGGATCCATCCCATTACCGCTTATATCCTTCCCAATCTGATCTATTATGAGGATGTCTACGTCTGTGAATGGAATTTTAGGTATAAGCTGCTTCGCTTTAACGAGGAGACGTTTTTCCTCTCTTTCTATTTCTTCCGGAAGAAGTGCTTTAAGCATAGCTATTTCATGATAAGCGTTTTCGATGATGGCTACTCCAAACAATATAGGCGCATGTTTGAAAATCAGTTGTGCAACTTTTGGAAGATAGTTACGATACCCTTCCATACCATAGGTGTGGAGAGTCTCTGCTCCTTTTTGTTTTCCTAAACCTATAACTGTAATTTTTGTCAAGCCGCTTTCGATTGCACCTTTAAAGTCTGTGTGAGGTTTTACACGATTTACAAGAATGATTCCGTCAGCATTTAACGCATCTTTACTCACATAAACTGGGTAGTTATCATGTAATTTCCCTATTTCCTCCACTTCTAGAGAGGAGATAATAGGCGCTTTTACTGTTTCCTCCGTCACTCCTAAACTCTTGAGAATCTCTTGTTGACCATGAGGGGTAGCGCCTCCATGGCTTCCCATAGCAGGAATAATAAAGGGTAATGCCCCATACTTTTTAGTTTCTTTAACAATAGTTGCTATGATTTGTTCAATATTTGCTATCTCTCTACTTCCTACAGTAATGGCGATTTTTGAATTAGGTTTGATTTTTTGCGCTATCCCTACTCGCTTAAGTTCTCCTCTAATTGATGGTTCAAGATTTTCGATTTTTTCATTGGACATTCTTTGAGTAATTTCAACCATTTTAGGAAGCATAGATTTCTCCTCTCTATCAACAGATTAGTTATAGTTAACTTAAAGTTAGCTGATGGAGTTATTGAATAACTCATATTATTTTAAACTTGCTTCTATAAGCCAATCAAATCAAGTCTCATCACTCGTTGAAGACAGTATTTATTATATACCTAAATATAATAAAAATAATTTGATGTGTAACAGTATATTAAATCGGTTTAGTAACTCTTAACAATCTACCTCATCAATATTTTATTCTTTTAGGGTTGTCTGCCGTTTCTTAACGGTTAAATTAGACGCTTTTTTGGAGTATGTATATGTCTCAAAATCTTCATAGCGAGCTTTAACCGTAAGAGTTCGAAAAGTAAAGTTATGCTTTATCACTTCTGTAATAACTTCATTGAAGAGTTTATCGACGATATTATGAACAAGGTTTTCATCGTAGTATCCTCCACAATGATAGATAATAGAGAATAATGAATTCGTATAAGAAAGTAGTAGGCAGCTAAAAACATTTCATGCTTCTAGTAGTTAGGGCATTGAAAGGTAGATTCCAGTCATTTCCCATACGGCTCCAAGTGCTAGAAGAATAATTACTATAACATATAATCGACCCGCATCTTTCCACGCTTCCTTAAAAGCCATCCATCTACTCTCAACTTGATACTTACCTGGATAGATTATAGAGAGGCTTATGTTAATTCCTGCAACCGCAGAGAACACATAGGCACCCAACTCAAGAATCGCTGTACCCGCAGCAAGGATCATCCATCCAATATCCGTTGAAACAGGATCTGATACAGTAGAATAAGTAAAGAGCGCTCCTATCATGAATCCACGTAATCCAGTAACTACTATGGTCCAAATCGCGCCAAGGAGGGGAATCACACCAGGTAGAGTTGTGGAAAGAAAAGCGCCACTTGATAGATTAATCAAGAAAGTATAAGCAATCGCAAAGGCTAGATTTTTACTTTCAAGAGCGCCTATAAGAGGAGCAAAGATAGGATTGGTGGATATATTCTCAGTGATTAATTCACTTAATTCTATTGCGAAGGGCGTCTGACTGTGAATCATTAGGTACCCGATTAGATACGTGGTTATATAGATGATCGCCACTAACAAGAGGAGTTTTTTCATCTTCCGAGACGTTTCTAATGATTGCTTTACTACTTCTAGTATCTTCTGCATTCCTCGTCATACCCTATTTACCTCAATACTCATTTAAACTCTTTCGATAACTTATCGTACAAAATTGTGCTGATTTGACGCTTCACATAATATTTGCACAAGCTATCTACTATTTTAATGTTTTTTGATATTCGAGGTAGGAATACACAATGGTGTAAGTTGTGACGAGGATCACTGGGATAAGAATAAAGAATAACATGTAGTCTTTAAAGAGGGATCCGAAAAGGGTAACTATCCCTGCGATCTTAAACAGTTTTCCTCCAATTTTATGAGTTTTATTCCATACTGCTTCACTGCTTAAGGTCCATGGTGTTCTAATACCGATGAACCAGTTCATCTTCACCTTCTCAAGCATTATTCCCATATAGTAGAAGAGTAATCCTAGAGCTGGTATCATATACTGGATCATATCAAATCTTACACCCAGGTTCCATATTATAGTTAGAAAATAAACATAAAATAAGAAGATAATCACGATTACTATGAATCGGTCATAATGTTTTCTGAAAGCTTCAATATTAGTTTTCAAGGGATCTATCTTGGGTATTATCATAAAGAGTAGCAGTAAACCAACAAGAGTAAATGGCAGTAGAAATAACCCCCAAAACTTGGGTATATAATCGTCTACTCTCCCCTGCGCATTCCAGTGAGAGGCTATCTGTGTTGGCATAGATGGATACAAGTAGATACTAATAACAAAAGAGCATAGGATGATTCCAATTATAAGCAGTTCACTTTTCCTCATAAACATACCGACTCTTCAACCCTGTTTATAAGTTTACTAATTTATACATTACATAATTTTTATTGGATTTTTTCTTCTCTCTCAATTTAAGAGGGCTAATAGTCTACAGGTACTAAGGTAATATTTAGACGATAAGTATTCGCTGATTATTACATGCAATCTTATAAAAAGCTAAATAATTTAATAGTTAATTTTTAAAAAAAATCTATATATTTTCTTGAAATAAGTTATATTAATTGTATATTAGGTGTGAGGGGAATAAAAAGCGTTGATTGAAAATACAACGATTTTTAAACATTTTATAGAGAACCCCCTTTCCAGTAATCTCATTAAACGATTTTCAGGATATTGTCAAGACGATAAGGGATCCCGGCTTGAAGTTGCATTGGAGTTATACTCAGGTATCCGAAGTCGAGCATGCATGAAATGTCGGTTAGCTGAAAAAATTTTAACTCCAATTATCAATTCAGGTGCAAAAACCTTCAATGTCACTGAACATAAACTGCGTCATACATTTCAAGATACTTACTGGAGACGAGGTCTAATCAGCGTTTTAAAGGGGTTAGCATACTTTGGAGTAAGTAAACCCTTCACACCAGGAGCACCATTTCAAGTGGTATGGGAAATTACAGGACGATGCAACTTACACTGTAAGCATTGTTCAGCTGGTGCTGGGAATGTTTTGAATGAGCTTACTACAGACCAGATACTGACTGGGATAGATAAACTAGCTGCGATGGGAGTAACGATCCTTGCTTTCTCTGGAGGAGAACCGTTGATGCATAGAGACATCTATACACTGACGCGAGCTGCAGCAGATCATGGAATGTATGTTGCGATGGCGACCAATGGAACACTGATTACAGGAGCAGTAGCTGATAAACTAATTGATTCCGGCGTAGAATATCTTCAAATAAGCTTAGATGGTGCTCATCCAGAAACTCACGATTCATTTAGAGCGTCGCCCGGTTCATTCATTCAGGCAATCCGAGGGATAAGAAACGCTGTAAAGAGGAACTTCTTCGTTAATATTTCTACAACCGTTACAAAACTGAACTATAAGGAGGTACCTCAAATCATCGATTTATGTGAGAAACTGGGTGTTGACTGGTTCATGTTCTACAACTTCATTCCTACCGGAAGAGGCAACGATATTATAGACTTTGACATCTCTCCTCACGAGAGAGAAGAACTCTTGAGAACATTGTATAACAAGAACAAAGAATCCTCAATTAATCTCCTCTCCACCGCTCCTCAATTTGCTCGAATCGCAGTGGAGACAGAGCATTGCAGTGAAACAGCGATTATACCCACGCATTTCTATAATGTGCATACAAAAGGAGTTATCGAACAATTAACTGAATTCATAGGAGGATGCGGAGCCGGTAGATTCTACTTTGCAGTCAAGCCAAATGGAGATTTGCAGCCGTGTGTCTTCTTTCCATTAAAGTTGGGTAATATTATGAATGATGACCTCGAACAAATGTGGTGTAACAATCCAATACTTAAAGAGTTACGTGATAAAGATCTTCTCAAAGATCATTGTAAAAGCTGTCAGTACCGATATAACTGTGGAGGATGTAGAGCACGAGCCTATGCATACTTCAATGATCATCTAGCACCAGATCCTGGTTGTATTAAAAATGAAAACCTTTACAATAAAGCTGTTAAAACGATAACCATTAATCACCAACAATAAGAAACATTACTGAGCAAACTAATTACCTTGCTTTTAATTACTTGCATATCCGCTAGAATCAATATCATAGAATATTAAGATAAAATCGATTCTCCAGTAAAAAGCTACGAAAAGCATATCAAATATAACCAATAATATTGGGTGATTTCTCGTCATATTATTGGTATAGATTACCCCTCCTCTTCAAGTATTTCTTTACAGCTAGGACAGATTGTGAAGTCAAGTCTTACCTCTTTACTACATCTGGGACATATTCTATAACCTTTCTCCATCTTGAACGTCTCTAGGGGACGCTTTTTCCCTCCTATATATCCTCCTATACCCCCAAGAACAGCATATATAATTCCCGTAGATATCACGGCATATTCTATAACAATCATATATGTACTAATGCCAAACATTATCTGACCTAATAATGAGAATAAAGGAGTAATGATGCCAGTAACAAGACCAAGTAATGCTCCACGTTTAAAGTTACGTGAAAATCTGTAGGCAAAGATTATTACAAGAATAATTGGTATAAGCCAACCTATAGAAGGCAAGGTAAGAATCGATAGAGCTCCCAGTATCCCTATTAAAACTCCTAAAATAATGATTCGTTTACTTGCAATTCCTTTTTTTAAGGTTAATTCCCCTCATTACAACTAGAATCTATAGCTGTTACCAAGATGAAAGCTATTAACTTTACTCACTTCTACAATTCTATCTTTATTTCATACATTAATTCACTACATAGAGAAAACACAGCATCTCTAGAAAGGCTTAAGAAACCTCCTGAGAATATACCTAATCACCCTATACTTGGTATAACAAGAGGGGGATAAGATAAGTTATGGCAAAGAAATGCCCCAATTGTAATACTAATAATCAGAAAGATTCAAATTTCTGCAGCTCCTGTGGAAAACCATTTGAAGATCAAGCATCGGAACCACCTACACAACCTCCATCAACACCTTCACAAGAATCTTATGAAGCTCCCCATCACGACCATCAAGTACCTCCCCCCAAACCATCCGTTACCCCTCACTCTCTAGGTAATTGCTACTACCACCCAGATCTCCCTGCAGTCTACGTCTGTAACCGATGCGGTAGACCCATCTGTAGAGATGATACCAAAGACTATGATGGACTCATATTATGTCCTGAATGCCACTCAATTTTTCCTCCCCCACCTCCACAACATTCTCAACCCCCTCAACCTCAGTCAAAGTCTTTAACGTCATCCAGAGCAATGAGTGGTTTCTTAACATCGTTAGTAGCAGGTATAATTATCATTCTGAATGCTGCTCTTCTATTGTCGAAGAATTTCTATAACCCGTTAGCTGACATATTTCCATGGATACCATTTTTCGGAGATTTCCCTCCATGGGTACTTATCATTATAGGAGTAGTTCTCGGTACTATCCTAGTCCTAGGTTCTATACTAATGGTAGGAGGTCAAGGAATCATCGGTAGCGTTATAGTTTTACCCGCTGCTGTAATAAGCCTTATTTTTGGAGGAGGTTTCATAGCTGGATTCGTCCTTGGCTTAATCGGTGGAATACTCGGGCTCTTGGGAAAATAGATAATATTCTCCCCTCCTTAATCTCCATCTGGACTATGGTTCTGATCTTAATAAAGATAAGTTTACTCTATCGCTTCACCAATATACCTGAGAAATTTGGTGTATCAATATAGAAGAACTCACTTATTCATAGAACTGAGTTCTCTCGCCCTTTTCAAGCTTTATTATCAATGTTGATCAATATTATTTATTGGAGGATATCTTTTGAAGGGTAACTATATTACCTTAAAGTAATACTAGTTTGTTGTAGGTATTTCTGTTGGTGTAGACAATTTGTATGATGTGATAGTTATCGGTTCTGGGCCTGCGGGGTTAACAGCAGCGCTTTACACAAGTAGGACAAAGCTGAGGACACTTGTCGTTGCTGGAACTATGTGGGGTGGACAGCTGATGCTTACCATGGAAGTGGAAAACTTTCCTGGATTTAAAGAAGGAATTTTAGGTCCCGATCTTATGAATAATATGTGGGGTCAAGTTGAGCGTTTCGGTGCAGAGATGCTCTTTGAGGGTGCTACAGCTGTTGACTTTTCATCCTCTCCTTTGAAGGTATCTGTGGAGGGTAAGGTGTACAAGTCACTATCAGTTATTATTGCCACGGGTGCCTCAGCTAAATGGCTTGGATTGAAAAGTGAGGAACGATTAAGAGGTAAAGGAGTTTCAACATGCGCTACATGTGATGCCCCCCTCTATCAAGCTAGAAAAGTCGTGGTTGTGGGAGGGGGTGATACCGCTATGGAGGAAGCTCTTGCTGTATCTAAATTTGCTGATGAAGTTTACGTTCTTCATAGAAGAGATAAGCTGCGAGCAACTAAAATTCTTCAAGAAAAGGTCTTTAAAAATTCTAAAATATCGATTATCTGGAACAGTACGGTCCAAGAAATCTTAGGTGAGGAGAAGGTTAAAGGGATTAAATTAAAGAAAAGTGATTTAAATGAAGAAATTGAGTTGGCGTGTGACGCCGTTTTTATCGCAATTGGTCATAAACCCAACACGGAAATCTTTAAAAATCAAGTGGAAATGGATCAGTCGGGGTATATCCTTGCCAGGTATACTACTAAGACGAGTGCTGAAGGAGTCTTCGTAGCAGGTGATGCAACGGATCGATATTATCGTCAAGCTGTTACCGCAGCTGCAGCGGGATGTAAATCTGCATTAGATCTAGAAAGATATTTGGAGGGAATATAATTATGGTTCACATTTATTGTCGAGATAAAGATTGTAGAAAAATAATGCATCTTGACACAAAACATTACTGGAATTATAAAGGCATAGTTAAGTGTCCCATGTGCGGGATAGAAATGTATATAGAGATTCAAAATGGTGAATGTAAAGCTATCAAACACGAACAATAAACGCATACATCTAAATCTACAAGAGTACCCTGTAAAACGTTTTTCTAGTCTATATTTCTCAGCAAGTGCTACATACTATTTTTTTATATGATCATTCCTAGTGTAAGACTATGAGTTTACCTGTTAATAGTTACCCTCAGCCGAGGAGTGTCGCCTTTGTTCTCATCATTTGCATGATGCTAATTATTACCATAGGTGGCGTTGTTCAAGTATCGACTTTCCCCGGATTTCTTCCTGGCATTTATATTACTGAGTGGATTCTGATATTATCTCCTCCCCTCATCTTTTTGAAGAGAAAGAAAATAGATATGAAGCAATTTCTTGGGCTTAAGAGATTCAATAGTAAGCATATACTGATCGGTTTTCTCGCCGGTGTTGGAAGTTACTTCATCTTTATTGAGATGTTGCTTCTGATAGAAACTCTCCTCGGTCCATATCCACTGGAGTTTGTAGAACCTATTATGAAGTGGTTTCCTAAAACTTGGTTCGAGTTTATCCCATGGATTATTGGTATTGCAGTCTCAGCTGGAATTTGCGAGGAAATCTTGTTTAGAGGATTTATCCAGAACAGTTTGGAGAAGAGCTGGGGGTCAATAAGAGCTCTATTAATATCCTCAATCTTATTCGGTGCCTTCCACCTTGATCCATGGAGATCTCCACCCGCAATCTTAATTGGGTTAGTTGCAGGTCTCCTACTCTTACAAACTCATTCACTTTACCCGGCTGTAACTCTACATATAACTACAAATAGTATTGCGCAACTTCTTGTATTCATAAACTATTCCCTATCTACCGATGGAGTCCATTGGTTTGTCCTAATCGTTTTCTCTATAACCCTTATTGTAGCAACGATTATTACTGCACGTCCTTAGTACAATTAACTAATGCCATCGCCTATCTAACAGCGTTGTTACATTCTCATCTTTTATAAAATGGTTAAAAAGACCTTAATTATGACATCAGATTTATTTGTAGCATAAAAGGTTACCTAGCTAGCTTTAGCTTAAGACCTCTACGATGATAAACTTACCAGAAAGATATTCTGGGAGGTGGACTACTAATGAT
>CAZAXO010000064.1:0-10340 GCA_964489085.1 uncultured Candidatus Bathyarchaeia archaeon | reverse complement strand
TTTCTTTGCGCCAGCTAATGAAGATGCGCCTGCAGGTTCAGCGAATATTCCTTCTTTCTTTGCTAATAAGGAGATACTCTGTATAATCTCTTTATCTGAACACGCTTCTGCTGAACCATTGGATTCATGTATCTTATTCAAAGTATAGGTTCCATCTTGAGTGTAGCCGATTAATGGATCTGCGATGGCTGATGCAATTGTAGATGCTTTCTCCCAAGCTGAAACATCAACTGATGTTTCTTTAAATGCTTTAACGATAGGAGCGCATCCTTCTGCTTGAACTCCTACCATGTGAGGAAGCTTGGTCGAATAAGATAATAATTTTAATTCTTTGAAGCCTTTCCAACAACCCACTAGTAATGGTCCTGCACCTATCGGGACATAAACCCAATCTGGTACTTTCTCATTTAAATTAGTATAAAGCTCGTAAGCAACTGTCTTATCTCCTTCAACAGAATAAGGGTTTAAGAAGGTCGATGTTGCATTAAACCAAGTATAGCACCTCGATGATTTTTCAGCTAAATGATATGCATCGCTGACGGATCCTTTAACAGTAATCACTTTGGATCCAAAGCTGTTTACTAACATTAATTTTGTTTTAGGGGTATCAGCTGGAGCAAAGATGATACAGTTTAACCCTGCTTTAGCAGCATATGCTGCCAATGAAACTCCAGCATTTCCACTTGATGAAGAGGTCACTGTTCGCACATCAAATTCTCGAGCTTTTGTAATCGCAACAGTTATTGGTCTATCTTTAAAGGAACCTGTTGGATTTCGCGTCTCATCTTTAATGAATAGATTTTTTAGACCTAATTTATTACCTAGTCGAACGCATTTATGGAGAGGAGTGTCTCCTTCACTTAATGAGACAATATATTTCTTATCATTAATCGGTAGAAGGTCACTATATCTCCAGAGACTCTGATTTTGATAGCACTGTTTTCGTAAATCTATACGGCTCGCTATTCTATCATAATCATATTTGACATCTAAGATATTGCTGCATTTAGGGCAGGTATAATATATTTTGGGGGCGTATTTTTCTTTACATTGAATACATTCAAGACATCTGACATGTGATATGAACGATCCCTCACTGATTTAGATAGCTAAAGATTCTCTTTAATCTTTGTAAAATGCTACCATGTCTATTTCAATCTCAATATCAGCTGGGGGAACTGCTTGAATAGTCGTTCGAGCGGGAGGATCTGATTGGAAATATCTACTATATACGTCATTCATTTTACTGAAATTTTTTATATCCTTTAGAAAGATCGATACTTTAACCACATCTTTAAAGTCTAATCCTTCAGAATTTAAAATAGTCTTTATGTTTTCTAATGTACGAATAGTTTGCTGCTCGATATTATCACTTACTATTTTTCCTGTTTGTGGATCTATTGGACCTTGTCCTGAAACGAAAAGAAAATTTCCGGCTTTAACCGCTTGAGAATAAGGACCAACAGGTTTTGGCGCGTTATTTATGTTTATATTTTTTTTATTCATTTTTTAATACCTTGCATTTCATTATTTATTCGTCTACTAACTTAACGTAAGTATGAAATCACAGTATGCTACGTAATTAGTCTTATTAAATCTTGTTCAAGTATTATCATTTGAGGTTTGTTAGTACATTCAAAATTTGAATTTATAATATTACTTGATCTTTAACTGAAAGAGATAAGATCTACCATAAACTCTATTATAATGATTAGAGAGACTTTACAATTGATTTAGAATGAATATGCAGGAGATCAGACAATTTTTTCCTATAACAAAGAGTAAGGTATTCATGGATCATGCGAGGCTTTCACCTTGTTCTGAATTGGTTCGTAGAGAGATTAATCGATACTTACAAGAAAGGATTGATCGGAATGGTGATTGGCACCACCTCTATGATAGAGCTATAGAAGCAAAGAAATTATTCGCGTCGTTAATCAAAGCTGATATCAATGAAATTGCTTTTATGTCAAATACTTCTCAAGGTATCAATACTATTGTAAATGGCCTACATATTCCAGATGGCAGTAATGTTGTAACTGATAATCTTGAATATCCTTCAGTAGTTTATCCGTGGCTTTCATTACAGAAAAGAAAGAATATTAGAGTAAGATCTGTAAAAGCTATTGATGGAGTAGTTCATTTAGAAGATGTTGAGCAGATGGTTGATGATAATACTATAGCAATTGCCATTAGTCATGTTGAGTATCAGAATGGGTTCAGAAACGATTTGAAGGCATTATCTGATATCGCTCATGAGCATGATGCCTATCTACTTGTTGACGCTATTCAATCTGTTGGAGCTTTAGAGGTTGATGTTAAAAACCTTGGTGTAGATTTTTTAGCTACTGGTGGTTATAAATGGTTATTGGGGCCAGTTGGAACAGCTTTTTTATATGTGGATAAACAGTATATAGAGAGTATAGATCCGATAGATACTGGTTGGGCTTCTCCTTCGCGTCGAAATGCTTCTTCGTTGAATAATAAACGTTTGATTTTATCTGATAATGCTGATCGTTTTGAAATAGGTACTTTTAATGCGATGGGATTCGTTGGATTAGCAGCTTCAATTAAGTTACTTCTTGACTTTGGGTCTAGTAATGTAGCTAGAAGGATTATGCATTTGATCGATTATTTAATTAATCATTTAATGGAGAAAGGAGTTGAGATACAGAGTCCACTTGATTCACAGTATCGCTCTGGAATTTTAAATGTAAAGGTTAATCATTTAGAGTCTGCAGATGAAAAACTTCAATCAAAAGACGTTTATATATCAGCTTTTCCTCCGTTAAAAGGTGTTCGAATCTCACCGCATTTCTATAACACAGAAGAGGAAGCTGATCTTCTAATAAATGAACTTACTAAATTATAGTTTCATACTGCTATTCTTTGAGTAATTTATCTATCTATAGGTATTGGGATAGGGATATGTATTAGATAACACTATGATGTAATTCTAGGTGATAATATTTATTGGTGAGGAAAGAATGTCTGAACAATCGAGTCAAGAGGTACGCGTACCTGTTAAGGTGAAGTGGAAAGGTGCATTAGTAACAGATGCTGAAATCGGAGATTTTAAAATTTCTATGGATACTCCTTCTCATGAGAAACAAGAGGGGAAGAGTGTAGGTCCATCAGCG
The DNA here is from genome assembly GCA_964489085.1 of uncultured Candidatus Bathyarchaeia archaeon. Lineage (GTDB taxonomy): Archaea > Thermoproteota > Bathyarchaeia > 40CM-2-53-6 > DTGE01 > CAZAXO01. The sequence continues at coordinate 7,200 of CAZAXO010000064.1, read as the reverse complement.
ACTGAATTATTTATGGCAGCATTAGGCAGGTGCACATTAGTTAGTATTTTGAAGGCAGCTGAAAATAAAGGTGTAACCATTAAAGACCTATCATTGGAACTCATTGGCAAACTAAAGAAGAGAGAGTATGGAGAACAGGAGATTCACGATTCTGTATGGGTTTATGTAGATATCGAGAAAAACCTTGATATTGTTGCTGAGACTGATAAAAGAAAAATCGCAGAAATTATTCGTGATAGCCATAAGTACTGCACTGTTGGAATAGCAATAGAAAATAGTATACTAGGAGATTTCACAAAAATTAGTTTAAAAAATGAATAAGATTAATAAAAAATGGGTTATGGCTAGCTAACATGATTCTGAGCTAACCAGCTTCATTTTATATTGGTAATTTGCTAAGGGATGATAACGGCTTTCATCGATTCATATTTAATATGTGCTTTTAGTGCGCTTTCAGCCTCATCGATTTTATACTTATGTGTAACCAATTTTTCGAATGGGAATTTTCTTGCTTCAATTAGGATAAGATCTCTATCATACTGTTGAGGAGGACAATACCAAGCGCCAATAAGACGTAAATCTTTGAAGGTGAAGCGTTGTGGATTTATTGGTACTGATCCTTTATCTGTAAATAAGCCTATCTCTACATAAGTTCCAGCTCTTCTCACCATTTCGATCCCTTCAGGTACAGACATGGGTACTCCTGTACAGTCAATGACCATATCTGCTCCCACACCATCTGTTAATTTAATAATCTCTTCTATTCTATCCTCTGCTTTTTTCACTTCATCGATATTGATGATTATGTCTACACCAAAATCTTTAGCTATCTTCAGTCTATGCTCAGGGCCTCCTATCATAATTATTTTCCCTGCTCCACAGGACTCTGCTTTAGCTGCAGCGCATACGCCAATTGGGCCTGAACCTTGGACAACGACGGTATCTCCCACTCCAAACCCTTCTTTAATATTTGGATATGGCATTATCGCTTTCTCTACACCACGAACGGATGAAAATGTATCAAGCATTACCATAGCTTCAAGAGGAACCTCTTCAGATACTTTCCAGACCCATGTTTCCGGTTTGATATATACATATTCTGCGTATCCTCCATAGAGCCAAGGCTTATTCTCTGGTTTTTCACAGTTTGCATATCCATAACTGAAACCATTTGGGCAGATGTTTGTACTGTTTACAGGTAATCTTCGACAGTAGTAACACTTTCCACATGGAATAGGAGGGTACCATACAACTCTATCTCCTTCCTTTAATTCTCTCCCACGGACATCCATGTTCTTTGCGGCTTGCTCTCCTATCCTATCAATTCTACCGACATTTTCATGTCCAAAGATTAGTGGAACATCCGCGTATTCTCCTGGAGCAAAGGGGGATCCTTGATAGACATGTTTATCTGTTCCACAGACTCCCGCCATCTCCATCCTCACAACCATTGCATCGCTTGGAACGGTCTCTGGGTAGGGGAAATAGCGGGTCTCAATCTTATGAGGAGCTACTAAAACTGAGGCTTTTACTTTATTCAATGATAAAAACACCTATTATCATTATTGATAGCTATATATATTTAAACATAAGTGTACAGCTAGCTAGCTTATTATGTAACTTACTCATAAGCAAAGTTTTAAATAAGAACAAACTTGATTACCATTATACTCAAATATGTGATTGAAATGAGTGAAAAAAAAGTATCTAGAAGAAATTACGTTAAATATGCTGCTGCTGGTGTTGTCATAGTTGCTGGCGCAGCTGGTGGAGCATATTATGCTACAAGGCCGAAATATGAAAAACCAAAAGAACTTAGTATACTAATGTGGGAAGCCTACTGGGTTGAAGATATCATTAAACCATTCGAAGACATGTACGATGTAACACTGAAAGGCGCCTGGTTTGACGAAAACTCTGAGGTCTTCGCTCGGTTAAAAGCAGGTGGTTGGCGAGACTTTGATATGGTGATGGGTGATGCCTACTGGCCCTCCTTATATGGTGAGAATGGATGGGTGTTACCTGTTGAGAATAGTAGACTGCAAAACTATGATCTTCTCTTCCCTGTCTTCAAACCACCTGAAGCATATGTGTACAACGGAAAGCCTTATGCTTCGCCTAATTGCTGGGGAGGCTACGGAATTACCACTCATAAAAAATATCTCGATGAAACGGCAGGAAATGCCCTGATATCACTTTATAACGACGAATATAGTGGACATATAGCAATTGCAGAAAGATCCCAAGAGAATATCGCCGTCGCAGGGATATGTGCTGGCTATTATAATAATTGGAATCTTGACCCTCGTTACGGTCCATGGAGATTAAATGATGATCAATTAGAAGTCGTCAAAGAAATGCTTCTTTATCAAAAGAGCATCTTAATGGCTCGATATATCTCTGTTGCTGAGCTTGCACGGTGGCTAGAAGAAGAAGCTGTCTGGATTGCCACTGACTGGTTTGATGGATTCGGCGTAGCCTATGAGGCTGGAGTTGATGTACGCTACAATCTTTTCCCAGCCGAAGGAGGATTAGGTTGGGTCGATGGATACTGCATGACCAAAGGCGTTGAAGGTGATGAGGGCAAAATAGATCTATGCCATAAATGGTTCGACTATATTCTTTCACCCGAGGTACAGCTAAAACTAATGCATTTAACAGGGCACTCAGTTGTCTGTGATATTCGCGATCAGATTAGTGATCAAGATAGATTGATGTATAACATGGATAGAACTGAGGACTTTAAAAGACTTGCACTGTTCCAAGCACCTGATCGACCAGATGTATGGGAAAAAGTATTCAGTGATGTATTAGCTCTTCCTGCGACAACTGAACCACCAGAATGGATAAAAGTAGCAGTATAGAAATAACTTCCTCCTATTTTTTTTTAAGGAGTTGAATCATCATGCCAGAAACCACTCTTTCTTTAAAGGATATTACTAAGTCATATCCAGGATCTGGACAAGTACTCAAATCAGTTTCATTAGATGTTATGGGAGGCGAGATATTCGTTATCTTAGGTCCTAGTGGCTCTGGAAAATCAACTTTAATGAATATTATTGCAGGTGTCTTACAACCGGATTCAGGATCCGTTTATCTTCAAGGCGAAGATATAACCGATCAGCCCCCTTACAAACGTGATATCACCCTCATTTGGCAACACTTGGAATTATTTCCGCATATGACTGCAAGAAAAAATATCTTATTCCCTCTTCGAATGAAGAATACACCACAAAAAGAACAAGAAGAAAAACTGCAGGAAATGCTTCAGTTCGTTGAATTAGAAGGATTTGAAGAACGATATCCGAAAGAACTGAGTGGTGGCCAGCAACAACGTGTTGCTCTTGCAAGAGGTCTCATATCAGAGCCTTCATTATTACTTCTAGATGAACCTTTAAGTGATCTTGATAGACTCTTATGGGAGAGAATGCTTGTTGACTTAAAAAAACTTCAACGGGAGATAGGTATTAGCTTTATATATGTCACTCACAACCAAGTTGAAGCTCTGACGCTTGGTGATAGACTAGGAATTTGTAAAGATGGTCGATTAGAACAAGTTGGGACGCCTGAAGAGATCTATAATACTCCCAAAACTGAGTTTGTTGCTAGATTCGTCGGTGCTTCAAACAGATTTGAAGGTGAAATAACTGAAATAAAAGATGAAATAGCGAAAGTGAAGACAGAACTTTCATCTAAACCATTTACTGTTAGAGTATATGATCGACAAGTCAAGAAAAAAGACAAAACAATCATTTATGTTAGACCTGAGGAGCTCAAAATTGGTAGTAGTGCAAAAAAGACTCAGAATATTGTACAAGGAAAAATAATATCTACATATTTTAAGGGTTTTACAGTTGATTACCTCGTTAGATTAGCAAATGGGCAAGAAATTTTAGCAACAGCGCCTTCAAGTGGCTTAAAATTCAAAGATGGTGATACTATTCCAGTAGGATGGGAAACTCATCACGCTAAGAGCTTCAAGAAGGTTTAACAACTTGACGAAAACGGAAGAGTCCGCCTCAGAAAATATTTTTAATAGTCTCCTTAAAGCCTCACAAAGTAAATGGATCTGGCTTGCACCCTTAATTATTTTTTTAATTGGTTTCTTCTACCTCCCTTTAATATACATGTTTATTTACAGTTTCTTCAGTATGGAAGGATATAACACTATATATGTTTTCACTCTAGAAAATTACTATAATATATTCTTCGATCCTCAACACATTTATTTCATCTTGCTAGTGAAGACATTTATCTTCTCAGGAGTTGTCACCTTCATTTGCTTGGCTGTTGCGTATCCAAGTGCTTATTATATTGTGAAAGAGGTAAAAAGAACAGAAAATAAACTTCTCCTCACGCTACTATTCGCCATCCCATTCTTTGCAGGAGAAATCATTCGAGTTTTAACAATAGCACATTTCCTTGGACCTAAAGGTATGATAAATAGACTGCTCGGTGGAATTGGTTTACCTGCCTTAGAATTTATCAATTACACCGACTATTCAGTTATAATAACTCTAATTTATGCGCAAGTAGCTTTTATGGCGATCGCTATTTATTTGTCACTGCTTAACCTTGATTTCAACTTAATAGATGTCGCAAAGAGTTATGGGGCCTCGAGTTTCAGAGCCTTCAAAGAAATCACGTGGCCGTTAAGTAGTCCAGGAGTCTTTGTTGGTGTTATTGTTATCTTCGTTCCCACGTGTGCTCATTATCTTTCACCAACTTTCGTTGGAGGACCTGATTCAGCAATGTATGGAAACATCGTTGTACATCAATTTCAAGCAGCAGCAGCTTGGACTGTCGGCTCTGCACTCGCAATAGTACTTGTGGTATTCGCGTTAATTATCGTTCTGATCTTCTATAAATCAATTGTTCGAGTTAAGGGAGGATTCTGGGTCTAAAAGCAGAGACTATTGGAGGAAAATAGATAATGAAGTTTGAATGGTTCCGAGTAAGACAGGTTGTATTAGTACTCCTTTACATATTTATGTATTCTCCAATGATCTACTTGATTTATCTAGCTTTTACTGTAGAGCCTACTCAAAAAGCAGTGTTAACCTATCCGTGGCCACCAAAATTTTCTCTTGACACATTAGCTGTGGTCTTTTCCGATCCTGAAACAGTATCTGCTCTAATAAATAGTGCGACAGTTGGATTAGGAACAGCGTTCATAGTCATGATATTAACGACATTAGCTGCTTGGGGCTTAACGCAATTTCAGTTTAAAAATAAAACGCACTATTTAGCTTTCTTTATAACCCCTATAATAATACCTAATATGATTGTTGGAATAGCAAGTTTAATCTACCTTGTTCAATTGAATATTCCACGTGGACTATTTTCAGCTATTCTCTTCAATACTACCTATGCATCAGCATTCGGTCTTCTTGTGAATATGGCTGTGTTAAATCTGTTTAAGAGAAGCCTTTTGGGGGCTGCAGCTGATTTAGGCGCTCCTCCACTTACTCAGTTTAAAGAGATTGTTATCCCTATGATATGGCCTGGGATCTTCACCGCATTTGTAATTGGTTTTATATTAGGATTCACAAATTTCGATTTAACAATCTATGCGATAGCTGCTAATCCAACTGTTTCAGCTATGACCTGGTCAATGCTTCGACACGGTTTCAGAGCACACATATTTGGTCTTTCAGCTTTCGTCTTATTAGTGACAATAGTACTTGTTTTATCCGCATTCTTCGCACTTCGTCTAACTCAAAGGAGAGCCCAGATAAAGATATAAAATTTGTACATTTTTTATATATTACGTTAATATGTTACATAATTTTTAAATATTTTTATTTTTAATAATTTTTTATTAATTTATAAATGATTATAAGTAAATTATATACTATAAAAAAATTTTAAATAAAACAATTAAAAATCATATAATATTAGTATTTTTAATAAAAAAATTGGTGAATCTTTAAATTATAGAGATTTTATTTAATTCATCTCTTCTCATATTCTGTACGAATAAATAATCCTGTAAGATCATCTGAATCACTAAATGTTAATTCGATCCAAGGATCTCTGCTGAAGTAGACATTTACGTAATTGTTATGATGAAGATACGTATCAATTTGCATACCAGGATATTCCTTAATCGAATCCGACTCTCTGAATCTCACAAAAAAATATCTATTATCTTCATCTATAAACCAATAACTCTCGTTCTCAAATTTTAATGTAAACGTAAAAGTATTTTCGCTTCTAAATGCGCCCTCCTTAAATTTTAAGGTCTCAAATTCAAGTGTTTTATTTGGATTTTTTGAATGAGACACAGCTAGCAAAGCGTCTTCAACATATTTATTTTTGGTATAAATTGCTATTCGAAATTCTTTTTCAAACTCTACAGGCATTTCTTCAGGAACTTCTACATTATTCGAAGAAACGAGATAACTCGTAATATAATTATAAGCGATAAATCCCGCAAGAGCTATAATAACTACTACTAATACTCCTTTAAGTAACGATTGTTGTCTCATCAGATCCTCAACTCATATATTTTCTTAATTTTTAGGAATATTATGACTTTACAAATGGTCTACAAACTTATAAAAAAACATTCCTTTACCTGAAATTCTTTGAGCATGCTAGCTATATAAAAAAGTTTATGCTAATTTATGAGCTTACCATTTTTAAAAAATTAAATGAACAGTTGTTATAGACAAAGATGTACTAATATCGCTATGCTTTATTGGAGCCAAGTATTAATGGAGTCTTTATTGTCGCCTGATTATAAAAGAATTGAATTACGTCTCGAGATAATAGAATCATGCATTTAAGGATAAGGTATGCCCCAACTATCCATGATAGATAAAAGAAAATCACGAAAAGTGGAATAAAAAAAAGTAAAAACTCCATTATTCATTTTCTCCAACTATTTTTACTTTCCCCCAATGAATCACATTCGATTCAAAGTTATAGTTATACTATGTATACTATATGTAACATATATGACACATATAATATTTTGCTCTGACACATATTAGAAAAGGTGTAATATTCAACTAACAAATATTTTTTTTCATAGATTAACCTTTTAAATGAACATATGATTTACATTTTAATGCTGATTTAAAATGTCTCGAAAGATTAAAGTTGGATATGCTCCTATGCAACAAGCTTTTTTTAATGAAAATTGGTCGAAGGAGATCTACACTAAATCATTAAATGTATTACAAACGATTGATG
>CAZAXO010000063.1:0-10360 GCA_964489085.1 uncultured Candidatus Bathyarchaeia archaeon | reverse complement strand
TCTGGTACAATAACGGCATCTTCTCCACGCACACAGCGGACATAGTTGTAGATGCGAATAACATCGCCCTGGGGTCCATGACCATATGGATAATCTGTAGGATCTCCCTCTTTAGGGTCGCTACGCTGCGCTCCCGCACCATGGACATCGAGGAGTTGATAGTTTCCCGAATCCGGGGGCATCTCCATGTACCCCAACGCTTCGCCAAAGGCAATGTAGACTGCACTTCCACCTCCAACTTGAGAATTTACATGGGTAGTACCGGTCCAATAGAAGGGATAATTCGATTCTCCCCCCTCATCAATAATCGAAGTACATTCAAAGATCGGATCGATAGCAGCTGAACTTGTTGTAGCAGGCGAGCGGGTATAATCGACAATACTCTGAAGTTCCTTAGCATTGGGCAGCCGCCAATCCGAGTGCCCAGCATACTCAAGGTTCTCAGCCCAATCAAGCGCCTGCTCCCAGCTGAGAGCTCCACCATCACCAACATTGAAAAAGCCACTATCATCCTGCATCCACATAAGTCCAGTCGCAGAATCCGTTATCGTCCCATCTCCATTGTCAACGAAATTATTGCTCCCGTATTCGGTATTCCCACGAACATATAAGACGAAAAACTCCTTATCCTGCGTTTGCCCAGGCATAGGACCCGTCGGATAACCCTTAATACGGCCATCAGCGAAATTCACTCCAAAAGCCGTTTCAGCCCCCTGCATCGTTGTACTGACATACTCGGTACTGGAGATAAATTGTGAGTCGATTATGCGTTCACCTTTACTGGTATCCCCATATTCAAATTCGAAGTAATCTGTATCGATAAAAGGCACAGCATTTCCTGGGCTTTCACGACCACTGGGATCAGTACCACTGAATAGTATCAGCGAGTATAATTCTTTAATCGTCGGTAAACGCCAATCATCATACCCGACAAGCCTGAAGGTGTCAGCTCCATTAACAGCCTCGTCATAAGTCATTTTCTCGCCAGGGTCTTGCTGCCACATCAAGCCGGTATTAAGATCAGTAACAGTCCCATCACCATTATCCTGGTATGCGAGTTGAACTCCACTATATTGAGCGTCTTGACCGTAAAACGATTCTCCTAGATCTGGAGAAAGAATTTCATTAAAATCGTCATAGAACGAAGTTTGACCTGTATCGACAACTATGTAAGAAGATCCAGTTTCAGATAAGTCACTCCTCACATTAGTAACTAAAACGTTGAAAATCAAAATTGAGAATACAGTAACAACTAAAATAGATAAGAGACCATGTTTCCTCATGTGATTAAGCCGCCTTTTTTCTTGTGAAGTATTCTAGTTTGATGAAACGTAGGTGATTAGATTATTAAAGAATTTTCCAGAATTATATCCAAATTCATCCATAATTTAATCTGATATAACTTGTAGGATACGTTATAATTTATAGGTGGTTCTCCAAGTTTTATAGGAATTTTTACTAATTAGCAGTGATGCCACGAAAACTCTAAATACTACAATGAAGGGCAAAGCTAGCTAGCTTAACTCTAGAAGTTAGTATCCCCCGGGCTAACATCCTCTAGAGTGTAATTTATATTAAAATTTTTATTACAACAAAGATATTGATGATAGTAACCGAGCGCTCTTGAAAAAAGAGTGGGGAACCCAACACGTTGGGTTCTTAAAACAAGTAGTATCTTCTTTGACCATACCTTTGACGGCTACTCAAGAAGCTTGAGAGCCTCTTCTCTGGTAACCGCGACAAGTGTTTCGGTAGAAGCTATTTCACCAAATCGTATGAGGGACTTCATGGCAGTTTTTTCATCTTTTCCTTCTACTATCACGATCGCATCGTATCTTCCTAGTGTCCAATACATCCCTAGGATCTTGGTGCCCTCTTTCTTCATCTGTTCGAAGAGTTTATCGGCGTTAGCCATTGAATCCTTTGTCGGCTTCCTTTTAAACTTGGCCAAGGTTATAAAGATCACTGTATCACCCGATTTTTACTTATTCTGAAGCTGATCTTAAGGCTTTTTATAGTAAGCTTACATTAAATCATAGTTATTCATTGTTTGGATTGCATGGAAATGGAGTAGATCTATTGGAGAATAATATGGAAAATCTAACGCAGCGAAAAGCTGTTACAATTTTAAGGATACTTTATCCCATTTGGATGATTTTTGGGATATTTAGCATTATGTATGTTCCTTCAGTTCTTATTGTATCAGGAGATCCTGCAACAACAGCAACCAACATCCTTTCAAATACATTTCTTTTTAGGGCAGGAATTGTTGGAAGTCTAATAACTCAACTTATCTTCATATTCACCGCTTTATTATTATACAAATTATTTGAAAGGGTTAACAAAAACCAATCATTGCTCATGATTGTTTTGGCTTTGGTAAGTGTTCCTATAGCAATGCTCAACACTCTCAATAGAATCGCCGCGTTACTTTCATTAGAAAATCCTCAACAAATGATGTTTTTTCTTGATTTGAATGCGCAAGGAATTATTATAGCGTCAATATTCTGGGGTTTATGGCTTTTTCCACTGGGTTACTTAATTTATAGATCTGGATATTTTCCTAGAATCATAGGTGTATTCGTGATCATAGGAGGTATTGGCTATACATTAGGTTCTTTTATCGAGTTACTCTTGCCAAATTTTAAGGGTTTGCTGTCAACATTAGAGATCATGACGTTTGGAGAAATAGTATTTATTATTTGGCTTCTGGTAAAAGGTGCTAAATTAGCCGAAATGAAAACCTGAAATTGATTCATCACAGCATTCGACAAGCTAGCTAGCTTATCTGCCTCCATAGATCTTCATTCCTATTGCGTATTGGTGCGGGTGGTTAAACCCTAGCTCATGGACCTATTAGTTCGATTATAAAAGGGGGTTTTGGTATAAATTCACGTGTACCTTGAATTTCTGCCATGTAGTGGTTACATTATGTTACTACTGACAAGTAGTATGGTGCGGGGGGTGGGATTCGAACCCACGAACCCCTTCGGGACAGGGTTTCTTCCGCTACTATCGTCCTAAGCCCTGCGCTTCCAACATCTTACACCTTCATTTCAGCTCATTATAGGCGCAAGTATCTTTGGCCAGACTGGGCGACCCCCGCATACTCCTCTAAGTAGTAACTGTTAACTTGAAAGATATTTAATGTCTTTAAATGCTAGTCTAGTATCATATAAAATCTATCATATCTAGATAATAACAAGGGTAAGAATGCTATATTTTCAAAATTACAGGTTTTTTTCACAATTTAGTAAACAATTATAAGATTTCTAGTACCTTATTCAATGTATAATATAGGCTGAGGAATATTTATGGTAAAGCATTCCCATTTTTACGAGTTTCATGAGAAACGTAGTCATATGGCTGAGTTTGCTGGATTTGAAATGCCGTTATGGTATGAGGGGATAACTGCTGAGGTTTTAGCGGTAAGAAATGCTGTGGGTTTATTTGATGTATCTCACATGGGAAGAACACGTATAACTGGTAGAGATGCTCAACGATATCTTGATTATATGACATCGAATGATGTGTCTAAGTTAACTCCTGGAGATTGCCATTATACAGTCATGTGTAACTCAGCAGGAGGCATAATAGATGATATGGTAATACTTCGAGTCAAAGATGAAATGTTCTTTGTTATTTTTAATGCTTCAAATCGCGAAAAAGACCTGAACTGGATGATAAGCAGAAAAAAAGATTTTGATGTTCAAGTAGAGAATGTTTCAGATGCTGTAGGATTATTGGCTGTGCAGGGGCCTAAAGCAAAGGAGACCGTTCAAACAATTACTGAAGAGAACATAAATATCGTTAAGCGTTTTGGTTGTTATTTACTCCAAGTTGCAGGAGAGGAGGGATTAATCTCAGGAACAGGTTACACTGGAGAAGACGGTTTTGAAATATCTATATTCGATTCACCAGTATCTGAGCCGAATAAAGCACTTCAAGTATGGAATGCCCTGATAGATTCGGGGCTTAATAATGATTTAAAACCTTGTGGATTAGGGGCACGAGATGTTCTCCGTTTAGAAGCGGGAATGTGTCTTTACGGGAATGAATTAACCGATAAAACTACACCATATGAAGCGCGGATAGGATTTGTAGTAAAATTAGATAAAGAAAGTGAGTTTATTGGTAGATCCATTTTAGAAAAGCAGAAGAATGCGGGAGTGGAAAGAATACGAGTAGGATTAAAACTTCTAAAACCGGGAGTTCCAAGAAAAGGCTATTCAATTATGCATGATAATAAGTTAGTAGGAGAAGTAACGAGTGGAACGTTCTCACCAACAGTAAAAACGGGAATTTGCATGGGATATGTACCGAAGGACTCCTCTAAGCGATCTACGATCCTCCAAGTGGAGATACGTGGAAAGCTCATTGATGCAGAAGTAGTACGATTTCCATTCTATGATACAACCCAGTATGGATGGATGAGAAGTTAAAACCGAGACTTATATTAAACCAATATATAGTATAAGTTAAGTGATAAGACACTCAATGAGAGGGTAAATATTTGAAGATTGAAGGATATGAAATTCGTGAAGATCTCTATTACACCAAAGATCATGAATGGATAAAAGTTGAACAAGATCAATTTCGCATAGGAATAACGGATTACGCCCAAAAGACATTACATGAAGTCGTCTTTGCAGAGCTTCCTGAGGTTGGAAGGCAAATAAAGAAGACGGAAAATCTTGCGAACTTAGAATCAGTTAAAGCAGTTGCAGAAGTATATGCTCCACTATCAGGAAAGATAATAAAGATAAATGATGAACTTAACGAAAATCCTGAGTTAGTCAATAAAAGCCCCTATGATAAAGGATGGATAGCAATTATTCAACCTTCCAATCAAGATAAAGAGATAAAACTTTTCATGGACACAAAAAAGTATAGTGACTTTATAAAACAGCTTGCATCCAAATAAAAAAAATTAATTACTTTTTAGTTAGCCACTAATGATCTACGAGAATTATCTGGATTAGTTTTTTAATTGATGGATTCCTATATGAAACGGTTCTCCTTCTATAATCCACGTCTTTTCGAAGTAAGATTTTGATTCAGCAGGAACTTCAGTTATTAATGAAAGCTTGAGAGCTCGAACTTCATCTCTAATATAATCCTCATATTCCTGAAACCACTCTCGATATTCCTGTTTAGATAATACTATGAACACTTCAATGAACGCATCTACAGAGAGATCCATTAAGCGTCTCATCTCTTGGATTCGACGTATAATCTCGCGTGATAATCCTTCATGCTTCAGTTCCTCAGATAATCTACTATCAACATAGACTCGACCACGATCAAATTCTCCCCGAGCAAAACCTTCAGGCATCTCCTCTTTGAACTGTATCATTTCAGAAGTTATCCGATATAGTTCACCATCGAGTTTAACCTCGTAAAAGCCCAGTTTCTGAATCTTTTGATGAACAGTTACTCCATCAAGTGAACTGATATGATCAGCTATTTTTTGCGCTTTTTCTTTGAATAATGGCCCAATAACTGAAAAGTTTGGAAGTGCAATCAATTTTTCAATACGTTTTTCATCCTTGATGTTTAAACTTTTTAATGTACGAGCATTTGATGACAATAAGATAATCTCCTCTACATTTCGAAGCGCTTTTTTTATCTTCTTATCATCGGATAATACTGTTAGTTCAGCAACAGGTTGACGAAGCTTTAAATTAAGATGTTGTCGGGCACTTATCGCTGCACCAACAACATGTTGAGCTACTTCCATATCTGCTTCTAATTGATCATCTACCCAGTGCAAATGAGCAGCAGGCCAATCGAGCATATGAACACTTTCTCTAGAATCATGAAGTGTAGACAAGATTACAGACTGGTATACTATCTCAGTGAAAAACGGAATAAAGGGAGCAGCCAATATAATCCAGGTATATAAAGCATGAAAGAACGTTGAATAAGCTCCTAATTTATCCATGCTCTCCTTTTCAAGCCAAAAACGCCGTCTAACGAGGCGAATATACCAATGGCTGATATCATCAACTATGAAGTTTCGAATCAAACGTGCTGCTTCATGCATCTCAAAGTTTTCCATTGCACGAGTAACATCAGCTTTCACTTTTTCAGTACGAGATAAGAGCCACCGATCTTCACAGCGTAAATGATCTAACATCTCATGAATAGGCCATTTTGAAGGTTCAAAACCATCTAAATTCATATATAGACTAGCAAACGATATAACGTTCCACATAATCTGAAGATCACGATAGCTATCTGCAACTCTGTCTAAGGAGAATCTGAAATCATCCCATATAGTACTTTGAAGCGTGTAAAGTCGAAGAGCGTCTCTTCCATACTTAGAAGCAACTTGCTGAGGAGCTATGAAGTTCCCCATCGATTTACTCATCTTCTGTCCTTTCGAATCGAGAGTGTGACCATGCATGATAACAGCTTTATAGGGCGCTTTATCAAAGCATAAGATACTCGTAACAAGCTGTGTATAGAACCATCCTCTTGTCTGATCATGAGCTTCAGTGATAACATCAGCTGACCACCACGTCTCCCATGTCTCCTTATTTATAGGATAGTGAAGACTAGCCCATGAGGCAACGCCGGAATCCATCCAGACATCGACTATGTCGGGTATACGATGCATTGAAGCTCCACATTTACATCGAATCTGTATGGAATCAACACAATCCCTATGAAGATCAACTATAGAAGGAGGATTAAGAGCCCTGGATAACAATTCGGAAATAGATCCTACTACAACGGTTTCGTTACATTTTTTACAGATCCATATGGGTAAGGGTACTCCCCAGTATCTTTGTCTAGAGATAACCCAATCACGTGCTCCTCTTAACCAATCAGCAAACCTTCTAGTACCAGCCCATCTAGGAATCCATGTAACTGTTTCGTTCTCTTTAAGGAGTTTATTCTTAAAGGCAGTTACTTTTAAAAACCATTGATCCGCTGCTCGCATGATAAGAGGCGTTTTACATCTCCAACAGTGGGGATAGGAGTGTACAACTTTTGAATGATGGAGTAGGAGACCACTATGAGTTAGGTCGTGGACTATTTCTGTTTCAGCTTCTTTGACATATTTGTTTTTATATTTACCAGCTTCAACTGTAAATCGTCCTTGCTCATCAACAGGAGATACGAGAGGTAACTGATTCTGTAAACCTACTTCATAGTCTTCTTCACCATGACCAGGAGCGCAATGTACACATCCAGTGCCTTCATTCATTGAAACATACTCTTCACTTAAAACGACTCGATAAGCTTGCGTAAGATCTTTTTGAATAGAAATGTTATCTTCCAAAGGAGATGAATATGTTAAATCCTTCAATTCTCTCCCTGCAAAGGTTCTTATTACAGTAAAGGGAATATTGACCTCCTCTGAGACTGAGTCAATTCGATTTTTAGCGATAATATATTTTTCTCCTTGAGCTTCCACTTCAACATAGTCTTGATCAGGATGAACCATGACTGCTATATTCGCTGGGAGAGTCCAAGGTGTCGTAGTCCATATAATAATATAATGTCCTTTCTTACTTTTGAGGGGCATCTTAACATAAATTGAATGATCTGCAACATCTCTATATTCATCGGTGACTTCATATCCTGAGAGAGCGGTCTCGCAGCGAGGGCACCAGTGAACCACCTTTAACCCTTTAACTAATAATGCTTTTTCATATGCTTTCTTTATAGTCCACCAAACTGATTCCATGTATTCTTTGTGGAGAGTGAGGTACGGATTACACCAATCCATCCATACACCTAAATCCTTGAAGATGCGAGACTGTAATTCCATATTTTCCATAGCATATTGTTTACATTTTGAGATAAACTCTGCAACGCCAATAGTCTGCTCAATATCTTTTTTACTTTTTATTTTGAGGTTTTCTTCAACTTTTACTTCTATAGGAAGACCGTGACAATCATATCCTGGTTGATCACGTACATTAAATCCTCTCATGCGTTTGTATCGTATTATAACATCTTTGAGGAATTTGTTCCATGCAGTTCCGACGTGTGGAGGATTAGTAACATAGGGAGGGCCGTCTAGAAAGTAAAATTTTTTATCACCATAGCGTAACTTTATTGTTTTCTGATAAATATTATGTTCACTCCACCAAGTTAGGAGTTTCACTTCTTTTAAGTCTGGATTATATGTTTTCTCCATCCTACCTATGCTTAAGCTCAATGGTTCGTATCCCTCATAGAGTTAATCAGATTAGTATTCCACCTCTTAACTGTACTCCTGATTAAAAACTTTTTTAGGTAAGGGATAGAGTTAATAAGAACACGATGAATCGGTGATAATACATGGCTATTCAACAATCCCATAAGAACCGTCGAAAAACGACGGAACATCAGGAAGAAATTCGAGGCCGCATAAATAGATTAAAAGAGTATTTTGCTCAGATTCCTAAGCGGCCATTGTTTGAATATACTATAGTTATAGTAATAGTAGCAATAGCAGCAACACTGAGGTTACTTCCTCTTCGTTGGGGAGCCTATCTCTCTGAGTTTGATCCATACCAGCAGTTTCGTATGGCGCATTACATTTTAGAACAGGGTTATTCTTCTTGGTTTACCTGGCATGATAATATGAGTTGGTATCCATGGGGAAGAGACATTCCAACTACTAATTACCCTGGAACAGCATTTACCGCTACTCTAACGTATTTGTTTCTTAGGAGCATAGGAGTTGGATTGACTCTATATCAATGGTGCATATATTTCCCAATCGTTTTTGGATCATTAACGTGTATAGTTGCGTATCTATTAGGAAAAGAAGTATGGGGTACAGGAGCAGGATTACTTGCAGCTTTATTTCTAGCGTTTAGCTCCTCTCATATTTCTCGTACATCGTTAGGTTTCTTTGATGATGAAACTATAGGAATATTTTTGATGCTTATCTTCTTCATATTTTTCTTGAGAGCTACTTCCGTAGATAAACCTGCGCGTTTAAGTTTTATTTACTCGATTTTAGCAGGTTTATCATTAGCGTTTTTAGCAGCTTCATGGGGCGCCTTTCAATATCCCGCAGCGTTAATAGCTCTATATGCTCTGATTTTAACGCTTATTCGTAAAGGAAATCGGAGACTGTTATATAGTTATGGAGTGACATATTTGATAGCCTTCTCAGTTATGATGCAACTACCTAAGCTCGGTTATGCATTCTTTGAATCATGGCCTGCTTTAGGGATAGTAGGGATTTTCGTTATCATAGCTGTATCTGAGATCTTTAAGACAATTAAAACAGTTAGTAAACCAATTATTACAACGGTGGTTTTACTTCTTATCCTTATCTCAGGATATATATTATTACAAGTAGGTTTAGTATCTTCACTAGCAGGAAAATTTTCGATTGTACTTAATCCAAGCCTTAGATCAGGGAATGCTATTGTTGAATCTGTAGCAGAACATAGACCGGGAACATGGGCAAGTTTCTTCTACGAATTTGGGCCAACACTCTTTCTAGGAGTGATAGGATTTTACTTCGCAGCAAAGAGGGGGAAAGCGACCGATATATTTTTAATATTATTTGGTGTCACAACAGCTTATTTCGCATCATCATTTATCAGATTAACATTGATAATGGCTCCTGCATTCACAATATTATCAGCTATTGCAATTGCGGAATTAGCAAAACCTTCATTAAACGCACTAAAAGATCGAGAGACCTACCCTAAAAGAAGAGGTAAAGCTATTGTTACGGTAGGTAAAGAATACTGTGTAGCTACACTACTAATTTTAACAATTGCATCAATGCCTGTATTCTATTATGCAACGCAATCAGCTTATGCTCCTACTATTCTAGCTGTTTCAAGCCTTCCAATCGCACCTAAAGGTGAAGAAGCTAGCAATTATCAAGACTGGCTTCAAACACTTGTTTGGATGAAAGATAATCTCCCCGATGATGCAGTAGTGATGTCATGGTGGGATTATGGATACTGGATAACTAATATAGCAGATAAGAAATCGTTAGCGGATAATGGAACGATAAACTCTACTCAAATAGCAACAATTGCTTGCATGTTTCTATCTAATGAGACATGGGCTATACCAATTATGAAACAATATGATATATCACATGTTGCAGTATTTGTGACCTTTACCCGTGACCAAAGTGGGGCAATACGTTATTTAGGTTTCGGAGAAGATAATAAATGGTATTGGATGGCTCAAATAGGAAATGGAACAACAATAGGAGATCATACCTATAACTTTTATCAGAAACAAAGCGGAGAAAACGTGAATTTTTATCGTACTATCTCCTCCAATAACAAGCTAATTGCTAATGATACAATAGCAGAAAGTATGCAAATATCAGACTATAGCATTCTTGGAAAAATGATTCAAATGGGCATATCACCTGAGC
>CAZAXO010000062.1:0-10467 GCA_964489085.1 uncultured Candidatus Bathyarchaeia archaeon | reverse complement strand
CTCCCATAGTTGGTAAGATTTCCATCATTACTTTACTAACCACTCTTATCGTTTTGTTCTCATTTGCGGGAGATATTATCCTTAACAATCCTTTTCTGGTAGCTCGCTTAGCTGTACCGAATCTACTTCATTATGTTGTAATGATCGCTTGGACTTATCCGCTTGGATACTTCGCGGGTTGGGCATATGAGCAGGCGATTGATACGACGCTTATAGGGTCCAGCAGTCACTTTGAGGTTGCCATCGCAGTCGCCATAACATTGTATGGTATTGGTTCCGGTGCAGCCCTAGCAACAGTTATCGGACCCCTTATGGAAGTCCCCTTAATGCTTTCTGTCGTAAAACTCGGTTTATACACACGAAAATATTTTCCTAGAAAAAAGGTGAATACTCGATTTAAAACAACATATCAAGTTTAGCTAGCTAGTTTTCAATACTTCAATTTTATAGTACTAGAATATCTTGTTAATAAGTACGTAAAAGAATAATAAGTCCGCAAATGCAGATTAAGGTACCTTCTAGTATTGAGGTCACTTGTAAATATTGTTGTAAGATGAGGACGCCTAAAAGATAAGTGGAGAGAGGTTCGAAATAGGTGAGAATAGAATATTCTTGAGCTTTTATATTCTTTAATGTTTGTACCATGAGGAGTGTTCCCACAACACCTACAAGAGAGAAAAGTACTAGTAAAAAGAGATCACTAAAAAGGATAGCTTTGGAGAAGCTGTCCTCAAGGAGCACCCACATTTGAAATACTAGCACAGAGAGAAAGTGTATATAGAAAGCAACCGTATAACTAGATTCCTCCGTGAGGAATTTCTTAATACTAAGAGCTGAAATAGCGCTTGCGAAACTTGCTAATAGAGCTAATATATAACGTAGATAATTCGTAAATGTGAAGGGAGTCTATTGAAACAGTGGAATCAAGATAATCCCGCTAAAAGCGAAAACCAATGAAACTAGAATCTTCTTACTAATTTTCTCTCCGAGAAAAAAATATGAAAGTATAACAACTTGTAAAGGAAAAAGATAAAATAAGAATACTGAAATTGCGATAGGAATTAATTTAAAAGATTGGAAGAAGAACAAGCGTATTATAATCATAGCTACACTTACAACTAGTATCTCTTGAAAAGAACTTTTAGATCTAAATAATCGACTACTCTTTGAACTCAAGAAGATAGCGGATAGAATAATTGCAGCAAATAATCCTTGAAAATAGATAATTGAAGAAGTCTTTAAGGAGATGGCACGAATAAATATTCCTTCACTACTAAATATAACTGCTCCCTATAATGCGAATAGATAGCCTCTATGTTTCATATTGAAAAGCATAGTTTCTACTATGAAGAGCATGTAGATAAAGTCGTTAACTATAGTTAGGTAACAATAAATTATTTGTATCGGTAAATTGGGGTTGAGGTTCCATTCTCCAAACCACCTATTAGTAGTAATATGTTTTCTTAATTAGTGAATAATAATTAACATCCTTAGTTATTTTTCAGATAAAAGATAATGATTCACTATATGGAAATGGAAAGATTTTTAATGAGTTCCGACTAGTTAGCTGGGAGGATGTTTATGATTATGGACAAAAAACGATTAAGAGTTGGGGCAGCTCAAATAGCTCCATTTTTCCTTGATAAGCACAAGAACCTTTTAAAGATTGAAGAGTTCCTTGAAAAAGCTAGTCAAAAGAATGTCAAAGTGACTGTGTTCCCTGAATGTGCATTAACTGGATATGCTTTCTCTAATCTCCAAGAAGTACAAGAGATTGCTGAATCAATACCTGGGCCTTCCACACGAAAAATAGAAATAATGTGCAAAAAACTTGATTGTTGGATGATAATCGGACTCATCGAGGTTGATAATGAAAACTTCTTTAATACTGCAGTTCTGATAGGGCCGAGAGGGATAGCTGTAAAGCATCGGAAAGTACATCTCCCACATCAAGGATTTGATAAGTATGCTACAGAGGGAGAAGGACCACTTAATGTACATAAAACACTTTTAGGAAATATTGGATTAATCGTCTGTTATGATTTATTCTTTCCTGAAACTTTACGAGTTCTAAACCTCCTCGGTGTAGAGTTAGTAGCAGTTCCTACAAACTGGGCTGAAGGTGTCGAGTTCTATGCAGACTATCTTATTCAGACTAGAGCTATTGAAAATCATATAAACATCGTTGCTGCTAATAGAATTGGACAAGAAAAACAGTTTACTTTTTACGGTCGAAGCTGCATTGTAGATTCTAATGGCAAGATTTTAGCAGAGGCTGGAAGAGAGGAGAAACTTATTATGGCTGAAGTAGATATGGATGAACCGCATAAGAAACATATAATTAGAATCCCTGGTGAATGGGAAACGCATAAATTACGAGATCGTCGTCCAGATCTGTATAAAGCGCTTACTTTTCGATAAATCATATAGAAATAATCCATAAATGAGAATTAATGTTTGCGCGTATAATTACTCTTACAATCAGCTTATGAGAGTATTGTACAGATTTTTAATTGCTGAGCTAGCTGGATGGCTCTTAGAAGAAACCAACTGTATAAGATGGAAGAAGAATCAAAGCTAACTTCTAAAGCTAACTAAAAAATTATTGTGTTTCTCCTTCTATAGTTATTATAGCCTGTCTTAATGGAATTTTCTTGCCTGATTTCTTTATAGCTTCTTCTGTTAAGTCCTGAAGAACGAAACAACGGGGGACTTCGATATTAATGAGAGTTATACTCTTGGTACTATTTGATTTGAGTATGTCTGCAAGTTTTTCTGTATAATACTGTTGATCATCAAGTTTCGGACATCTAATAGTAAGCACTTTACCGTTAAGGAATTCATTATGGAAATTAGCGTATGAGAAGGGAACACAGTCTGCAGTTATTAGAAGATCTGCATTCTCTAGGTAAGGAGCGTGGATTGGAATAGCTAGCTCTACTGAATACCTTTGCAGAATGAATGTCTAGTATTTTAAATTCTTTCCACGGAAATTTCTTACTAATTTTAGATGCCCTGAAATCCTTAATTCTATGATAGTCCAACAAGAATTATAAATTATCTTTTTTATTAGTAGACGATAAAATTATTAGATATTTAATTATTATTTGATTTGAATTTTAACGATTAGCAGAAAATTTTTCAGATATAATATCTGAAATAAGAATTAAGAGAAGCATAAATATTTGAAATGAAACACGAGGAGTGGAAAAGATGAAATTTTGTGATACCTGCAAATCATATATGAATAAGACAACTAAAGGTTTTGTATGCCCACAATGTGGAAAACAAATCACCACAAAAATAATAGAAACTATTGAATTGAAGAAAGATAATCAAAATACCATTCATATAGTGAATAACATAAAGAATAGGGATCGTAAAGTTACTCAGTTATGCCCTCAATGCCAAAATTCTGAAGCGTTTTATACGGTCTCTTCAATTTCCGGTGAACACGCTGGTGTGAAACAAGAACGAACCTTGGAACGATTTACCTGTACACAATGTGGTTATTCCTGGACTAAACGGTAGAAGTCACCTATGTAACTTATTTACTAATGAAGATCGAATAGATCTTATAAAAGCTGTTTTTCTATTTCAGCTCAAGTTAATATATAGCTGGACTATCATTTTAATAATGAAATTATATTGGTTGACTGATTAGTTAGTTTATTAGAAGTGAGAATGATATGAATAGGAAAGTAAGTATAGTCTTATTTGGTGTTGGAGCAGTTTCGAGTCTTATAGCTAAAGCTCTTCTTCAAAAGAACGAAATGGAGATAATTGGCGCAGTAGATCTTGCTGAGGATAAGGTTGGAAGAGATTTAGGAGATATTTTAGGTTTACAAAATAAGTTACATGTTACTGTTGCTAAAGATATAAGTGAAGCTTTTCAAGAGGTTAAACCTGACATAGTTATTCATGCAACTTCCTCAAGTCTTAAACAGGTATATCCACAGATCACTGAGTGCATCCAAAAAGAAGTAAACGTTGTTTCAACATGTGAAGAGCTTGCTTATCCATATAGAAAGCATAAGATGCTTGCGAATAAATTGGATAAGCTTGCGAAACAGTTTAGAGTGTCAATATTAGGCACTGGAATAAATCCTGGATTTTTAATGGATACTCTACCTATTACTATGACGGGACCTTGCCTTGAAGTGAATAAAATAAAGGTGACACGGATGATGGACTCCAGCAAGAGAAGAATTCCTTACCAAATGAAGATTGGGACAGGTTTAACTGTTGATGAATTTAGAGCAAAGATTACTAATAAAGAGATTACTGGTCATGTAGGATTAGATATATCAATTTCAATGATAGCAGATACTCTAGGATGGCGCTTAGATGAGATAATTGAATCACCACCAGAACCAGTTCTAACAGACAAAAAGAAAGAACTTAGTTATCAAGTCGTTAAGAAAGGCTATGTAGCTGGGTTAAAAAGTTCAGCATATGGAGTAAAAGATGGGAAAAAAATTCTTGAATTGAAGTTTATTTCACATGCAGACGTAGAAGAAGAATATGATTTAATAGAAATAACTGGAGTTCCCAATATAATGGTGAAGATTGAAGAGGGAATTCACGGGGATATAGGAACAACAGCAATGATTGTAAACTCGATTCCTAAAGTTATTAATGCATCACCAGGTTTACATACAATGAGGAGTCTTCCTATACCCTCAATACTTCAAGCATCATGTTGAACGAGGTAACAGCTAGCTAACGGAGTAATTAAAATCAAATAGTTCACTATAAAAGATTGTATAACATAGGTGAATACTGATGAGTGAACCAATATCTTACGTAAATGGAGAATTTCTTCCTAAAAGCCAAGCTGTAATATCTATCTTCGATCTTGGATTATTACGAGGATTTGGAGTATTTGATTTTACTCGAACATACAATCGTATCCCATTTAAACTTCAGGGTCATCTAGAGAGATTGCAAAAATCTGCTAGAATTATTGATCTTGACTTTCCGTGGGATACCCAAGAGTTAACCAGTCTTATCTCCGAAACATTAAGTAGAAATCCTGGGGGAGAAAAGGGGATAAGAATCATCGTAACTGGTGGTGAGGGGGCTGATAGTCTTACTCTAGGAGATGAGCCAAGCCTCATTATTTCAATTACTCCAGAGATTAAATATCCAAAAGAGTATTTTACTGAAGGCGTTAAAGTAATCACTTTTTCGGGTAAACGAGAGATACCGGATGCAAAGACGTTAAACTATATTCAAGGAGTAAAAGCGTTAAAGAGAGCAAGAAAAGAAGCGGCTCACGAAGCCATCTATACTACTAATGACAAGTTGTATGAATGTGTTGTCTGCAGCTTCTTCGCCGTAAAAGAAAATACAGTAATTACTGCTGATAGTGATGTGTTAGACGGGATAACTCGAAAAACAATTCTTGAAATCATTAATGAAAAGATACCTATTGAATATCGGTTTGTGACAGTTTCAGATATTCCGTCTCTAGATGAAGCTTTTCTATCATCATCTTTCCATGAAGTTATGCCAATCACGACTATAGATAAGACTAAGATAGGTAATGGAAAACCAGGTCCTATAGCAAAAGAAATTATGAATCTATTTAGAGAATATACTCTACAAAAACTATAATGCTATTGAAGAATGCTATATCGATAAATGATTAGAACCTTGATGAAAAAACTTTGATTTCGGAATTATTTTAATCACTTTTCCTTAGGATCTACCTTATCTTTAGTAAGATAATGAAATAAAAATATAAATGGTTAACATAATTAATAATTCTAGGGAGGTTAAGATATATGGAAAGGATTGAGGAAGAGATTGGAATTATAGCTAATTATTTTTCAAAAATATCTGTTGCTGTAGTTGATCTAACTGCGCCTTTATCCGTTGGAGAAAAAATCATCATCAAAGGAAGTACAACAAATTTTGAACAAACAGTTGATTCTATGCAGATAGAGCACCAGAATATAGAAAGTGCAGAGTCTGGGCAATCGATCGGATTAAAAGTTGCAGATAACGTAAGGAAAGGAGATAAAGTATATAAAATCTAGTAATACATGATACTGATGAGTTTAAATGAAACTGATTTTTTCATGTGTACCATATAAGGAGTAAATCTCTAAAACAACTCACAACCTTACAAGAGACGAGATGTCTCATTAAGCCAGATTTCTTAGATAGTTGGTAGTTATCGTGAGACAAATTTATTTTTGGAAAGATAGAATCTCAACTCTCTTCTCATGTCTTTCGTAACACCAATTCTATGTGAACTTACAATTTTTCCTTCGATCTGGTTTTCAGCTATGTAAATTTCGCTCTCATTTGTAGTAATAGGAATTCCATTAAAACTCTTATCGATCTGAAATGCTCGTGTTAATCTTCCAGGTCCACTTGTTGTGAGATAGATATCCTCAACATTTCTATTTGCCTTCATGATCTCTGTACCATTTACCGGTTCTAAAGATCTGATAAGGACTGCACCTACCTCACTTGGTTCATGGCTAACAATATTTAACATCCAGTAATTATGAACATTGTAAATGAATAGGATACCAGGGTCACCCCACATAAATCGATTATACTGTTTTAATCCATGAAATGCTCTTGATGCAGGATCATTTAATCCATAATATGCTTCAGTCTCAACAATTATCCCTTCAAGAAAAGATCGATTCCACTTTCTCACAAGTTTTTTACCAAGTAAAGCACGCGCAATAATGCTAGGATCTCGCATGTAAAACTTTTTTCCTAAAACTTTCACAGTAATAACTCCTCTCATCTTGCTCAAGCTTTTTAATTTATTATTTAATAGTCATGCTAGCTAGATATTTCTCGATGAAGTGGTCAGGATCATAATCCATTTTTGCTCTTCGAAGACCAGGGATTCCTAAATCTTGTTCTCTGTTAACCCATTTAAATTCGGTTAACCTATACTTACAGAACCAGTTGTTAAGTAGTTGATATAATCCTTTGATTCTCGGATTTGCCTTCTCAAAATGCACAACTGCTGTCTCAGTATTCAATTGTTCTCCTATTGTAAAAGATTCAAGGTAATCATCTACATAAATAACGGCTCCAAATACAGCTAGATCATCATAATGTGTAAACACTTCCCGTATCGCATCACTCTCTGCGGTTAATTCGGTGTCCTCTACACAGTCACGATACTTGCACCAACGATCATAAAATTGTATACAATCTGGAATCATCGATGCATCTATCTCAGCATAGTCGCAGGTATGCTCTGAGAGACACTTATTTATGTTCTGTCGTTTGGACTTATATTTTGAACCTTTTAAATCGATGAGATTCTGTATGTGATAGATGTAATCCCAATTATCTCTGTCTGATTCAATGGAGAATCCGATATCTCGTAAAGCATATGCTTCCTCTTTCAAAAGACCATGCAGAGGATAGGAGCCCCCAATTTGAAGTAACGCTTTCATAAAATCCTGTAAATTTTTTTTGATTAGTGGCGGTAGAAAATACTGAACATTATCTTTTGTTTCTCTAATAATTATTGGTGTATCTTTTACCTTTGAAAGAAGACAGTGCTTACTGCGACGCCAGACGAAAAGGTTAGTAAAGGTGTATTCGGATATTTGAGGTTGAAAAGTATTAAATATAGATGTTAACCAAATCTTATCAGATAATCTTATCTCTCGAGTATCAGGAAAGTTTGGTACATTCATTAGCTTATTATTGAGAAGCAGTTTATCTTCACCAGCATAAACGATTTTTTAATTGTTTCTTTATTCTCTGTTTCTAATACATTTACGCTTCTCACAGATTACTCAACGAAAAAAGTTCTTTTTTTACGTATAACGGAATCCAGACATTACATTCTGAATTTACTGATACCTTGTTTATAAAATCTATTTTACAAAGTTAAAGTATTTTAATAATGATATCCTCTAACTAAACCATTTTTTTGAGTTTCTTTTGCTTTTTTAAGAAGTTCGTTTAAGTCTCCTTCTGTGAGATTATACAGTTCATGATCAATCTCAATATCGACAGTTATTCTATTTTCTTTAGCGTAATTCTTGATAATCTGTAGAGCAGATTTCGTTAAAGGGGACACTTCAAGATAGAACGTCGTAACTTCACTGGGAGCTTTTCTCAGGTAGTATTTATGTTGTACTCCCATCTCATCGAGGTGACTTCTAAGATTTCTGAACTTTTCATTAGAACACTTAACTGCAACACTCATGACTTGAATAAATCGTCTATGACTGATAAACTTACCCCATCTACAGATATAAAAATTAGATTGTGTTAGAGGAATATTTCTAATAGTTACTATTTTTTACAGTAAATATCGTTGTTGATACCGTTGTATTTATTAGATACAATTAACGAAGAGGGAGTAGGTGGATACACGGATGATTTTTAACATCCCTCCCCATCCTCCGTGTACCCATCCCTCTTGATTATTTGTTTATTAGAAAAAGGTATAAACTTGAGTAGCGAGTGAAAATGAAAAATAGGTAGAGGAACTACCCTAATCATACATGAAAATGTATGATAGTCTTCTATTATATAGTTTGTTTATCAGCTAGTAATTGTCGTTTTGGAAAGGTTAGTAAACAAAAAGATGCGAGGAAGTTCTGCTAATCATTAGAATAAGTTATTGTGAGGTATAACAGAGTATGCCTCCAACTAAGGTGATGAGGGCGCCAAGCCAATTCATCGTTACTAGCATGATAACACCTATTATAAGAGCTAAGGTACCACCGTATTTTATCTCACTACTTCTAATCTTTCTAAAAGCCATGATTGCTATAATACCTATAATTATCGAGATGATTGAGCCGACAAGAATGAATCCCATAAGCCAGCCTCCAAATGCCATGGGCACTCCCCATTGACTCCACATAGTTGATCTCCCCATCCAACTATGCATCATACCACTCCAAATAAACATGAATACAAAACCTAATATGGAAAAGAGAGAAAAGAGAATTGACAAGATACCACCGAGGAGTATAAGTATACTCCCAATATCTGAATAATCCTTTTTCTCCATTGTTCTTGCAGTCGTACTCGCACCCGAAGTAGATGCAGTAGGCTTAGTTGTTATCTGATGACCGCATTTAGGACAATACTCAGCTCTTCGAGGAAGTTTCTCTCCGCATATGTCACAGAATGTCATTTATCACTCTCACCTATACTATTTAATCGGTTACGAATGTAATATAAAACTAGCTAAGCTAGCTATTAATTAGTAGTAAATTGAAGATAGTTACCCTAGATTTAATATACTTGTTTACTTGGTAATAGTAGATGTTAAATAAACTTGGGCCGGTAGTCTAGTCTGGACATCAGATTTGGTGGAACAATTAGGATTTCTGCCTTACACGCAGAAGATCCCCGGTTCAAATCCGGGCCGGCCCACCAAGTTAGCTAGCCAATTTGAACTTTTTTCTTTTTAACGGTGTACTAGCCAGTTAAAAAGATCTGAAATGAGAGTATATCAGAATTGTTTTTATCGAAACATTTTAAGAAACTGTTAGTCCTATATCTAGTATGCTAGGTGAGAAGAATGAATATAAATGGATAATATTAGGAGTAGCAACATACTCCTTTATTATCTTGATGATCAATTTCTCTGTGTTCCCTGTTATAGTAGATGATATGAGTAAGGATATAGGATTAAAGTATACTCAAATAGGTTTACTTATGTCAATCTTTACAATTTCTTATGCTTTTGTCCAGATCCCATCAGGGATTGCATGTGACCGGGTAGGAGGTAGTAAAATAGCTTTTTTATCTGTGTTAATTCTTGGCTTCTTAGGTTTTATTCTAGCATTTACACCAAGTTATAGTATAGCTCTTATTGCAAGAATGATGATGGGTTTAAGCGCTGGCTGGATCCTTCCCTCAACTATGAAGCTTTTAGCTATATGGTTTGATTCGAATGAATACGATAAAGCTATGGGTATTTATGGGTCCAGTCAAGGAATTGCTTTATCGGTCACGCTTCTGTCTATTCCAGTGATGAATAGTATATTTACTTGGCGTGGAAGTTTAACTCTAGTCTCAGTTTTAACATTAGTAGCTGCTGCGTTTAGTATGATTTTTTTACGAGATAAAGAGAGTATAATTCACAATTCTTCATCATCATTAAGTTTAGGCGATGTAAAAAAAGTTTTTACAGGAAAATTACTACTTTTGACATCATTGAATGTGACCGCATTAGCAATGTTCACTGGAGTTCTTACATGGTTGCCTTTATTTCTAATTCAAAAATTAGATTTTACATTGATCGATGTTGGGTATGTTACAGCGATTATGGGTGTTATGATGGTTATCGCATCATGGATGGGAGGAGTACTTTCCAAGCGATTAGGAGGGGGAAACATTATAGTCATATCTATGACATTATGTGTCATTTCTCCGCTTCTTCTCGCATACTCATAATCAATCTTACAAGTTTTCATTGTAACTGCTCTGATAGGCTGGGCTAGTATGTTC
>CAZAXO010000061.1:0-10468 GCA_964489085.1 uncultured Candidatus Bathyarchaeia archaeon | reverse complement strand
TTCTGGTCGAGGTGCTTGCATTAGAAAGCCTTTCTCGCTAAATAAATGTCTAAGATAGAGGGAGAGGTACTTCTCAACAGATTTTACTCTCCCCCATTTGATGATCCTCCTTGTAGAGACAAGGGCCATGGTCTCCTGAATATATTTGATCTTTCCAAGCTTTGATATTCTCTCAGACAAGTCAAAATCCTCTAGGACATCCACCTCCTCGTTGAACCCACCTACCTTATCAAAAATAGATTTCCGGTACGCGCAACATGAGCCCACCACCCTTGCTCTCCCCTGTCCAAGTTCCACGTTTATCTTGACAAACTCGTTGAAACCTAAAAATAAGACGATATCTTTCGTCTTGGGACTGAGAGGCAGCACCGGAATGGCGACGCCCACTGCTTCTCTATCATCAAATCCCTTCACGGCTTCACTAAGAGTGTTGTAGAGGAGAATAGTATCCGCGTCGACGAAGAAGAGGATCTCCCCCTTCGCCTCCTTTGCCCCAGCGTTTCTTCCCGCCCCGATTCCCCTTCTACCCGCTCTCACTATTTTCTCGGCATATTTTTCCGCGATCAATAGTGTCCCGTCTTCGCTTCCGCTATCAGATACTATCATCTCGTAGTCGCCGTCATAGTCCTGATTCTTTATCGTTTGGAGGGTTGGTTCAAGATATTTTTCCTCGTTTAGAGTAGGGATGATAACTGAAACGAATACTCTCATTGGTATCTTCTCTCCCGAGTATAAAACGTAATAACTATTTGAGCCTGAAATGGCGTCTTAAAGTTTTACTTTTCGGTAAAATATCTTTTTTGCAACCTCCGCCGCGATAATGTAGAGTAATACGATTATTCCCATTACTAAAATAAATAAGAGGTAATGGGGTGAACCCGAATAATGCTCCGATTGGGATGAAAGGAAGAATCAATGCTTTCGCCATTATTATAAGTGTAGCTGTCAATAGACGTCTCCCAAGGGTACTCCTGTAGAAGACCTTTCGGCTTCGAACAATAAGCACGATGAGTGAGGTGGAGATCACTGCTAGCTAGCGCTCATTATGTTTTTGATAACGGATGCTATCAAGGTGTACGCTGCAAAGTATAAACTTGTAAAAATGGATGATTATATTATCTAGTTTAAGGAGTGCGGTCTAGTCATCTTGATACTCTTCTTGAGCCTGCTCAACAGACGCCGTTTCTTCGTTCTCTTTCTGTTCTAACCATGAATCCTTTTTCTTCTTTTTAGCTGTTAGTTCCCTGCCAGCCATAAACTCATATTCAGCTTCTGTAATTTCATCCTCTTCCAACATTTCTTCACGTTGTTCTTCATCATAAATGTCAGGAAACTCCTCACCTTCAACTGATCGATCAGCGGTTTTTTCTTTTCTTTTCTTCATCTCATCTACTCTCCAGATGAACAATAATACAAAATTCATTGTAATGCATAGACAAATAATTCTTTCGGTTTTATCGGTGTAAGTAACTAGCTAGAGGATAATGATATAAAAAACATCTTAAGATAACTATCTTTATGGGCTTGTCAGATTAGTTGCTTCTGTTTACTCGCAGTATTTCCTAGCTAGCTTTACTAGCTAATCTCGCATCATAATTCTTATTATTTTAAGCCATATATTGTCTAATAAAAGTGGATGATAGAATGACGGTTTCTATCTCAAAGCAAACATATATTGTTGGACTCTTAATATTATTTGCATCTGCTTATTCACAATATTTTTTTAGAGGCGGGAATTCAATCTTTAGGATGATTATTGTCTATGGGATACCGTTCGTAGCTGTAAGTATTTTTTGGGGATCAGTGATCATTAAGAGGGCTCTACATCACACATTAAGAGCCTTGAAATTTGGTTTTGCCGTTTACGGTTTCTTCACTATTCTTGGAACGCTTGCGGCAATCGGAATCTCTTATCTTTTAATTAGATTTGATCCCTCAGCTATTAATCTACTTCATAAACCTAATCCCGTCCTTCATACCTCTCCTGAACATGCTTGGAGTATGGTGTGGGTATCTTTCTTAATTATTGGACCGGTTGAAGAATATATTTTCCGCGGGTTTGTATATGGTGGTCTTCTCAGCCTATTTAATGATCGCCATTGGCTTAGTCTCGCTTTTCTCTCTGCAATATTATTTGCTGCTGCACATTTATATTATGGTATTATATATAGTATTGCATCGATAATACCCTTTACTGATCTGATAACTTTTGGCATGACTATGGCTGTTATTTATTACCTCTCCAATGGTAACATCTTGATACCAGCGCTGATTCATAGCTTATATGATGCAACCGGTTTTCTAGGGGTTGCAACCTCATCTAATATTGGTGTTTTTCTAAGAATTCTTATGATCTTGATCGGAATAAGTGTCGGACTTGTTATCGTTATTCAAAAAAGAAGGAGGAAAGTGTAAGCTGCATAGAGAAATGTTTATTCTTCTTTATCTAATTAATATAGTTTCATTTATTTTACTTTGATAATGTGAGGTGAGTTTACATATTTGTTCATCGACAGATATAATGGATGTGGTGGCATAGCGTAAATCTATAAGTAACAACTGGTTTCCTTTTATTCTCCTCATAAGGCTTTTCTTACCATAAGGGATAAATTTAATGCTTGCGCATCCATTTTACAGGATAAAAGGCCGCAATAGGCAGTAGGAAGCGCTTCTCGCTGAATATATCCTGAACGAGTCAGCCTCCTGTCAAATCTTGTATGTTCTTTCATTCCCTTAGTAATGGTTGTACAGTCTAGCTTCTTCAGTTATTACGATTATTTCAGATTTCTTACCTTTGTTATGCTTGCAAGCTAACCATAATAGCTATGCTGAAAGTCTCTAAACAAATATAATAAGGTATTTCAGCTGTTACCCTTTTTATATTATAATAAAATTGATTCTAACAAGAGTCTAGTTATATAGCTATTTTAAGCTTGTAATTCAAGTAAAAATTTATAAACAGTATTATAATTTATAGTTTCAGTATCGAGTTTTATTTTTCGAACTTCAGCATTTCCATAATAATTTTGACCTACATTATCTTCACAAGAAAATTCTGTAACATCCCCCACTTTCATTCTTTTTAATTTTTCATAAAGTTTTCTTCCCTTTTCTCCAATCTCCTTACCATCGATGTGTAGTTGACCATTACGTGAATGATATACATAATTGAGTGCTGAAGAATCAATTTTAATTTCTCCAATTATTACATACATCTTCTCCAAATATATTTTTCGCATTAGATCTCCACGGGTCAGGATTCCAAGGAGTTTACTGTTTTCTATAACTAGGACCCTTCCAACGTTCTCCTTTGCCATCGTATTCATTGCATCCAACGCTGAAGTTTTCGGTTTAACCATTATTGTTTTCTTATAAGGTATCATAACATCCTTTACGGTCGTTGTTATTCTTTTATCTTTAGGGATTGATCGTACACACTGCATAGTAATGATACCAAGTGTTCGTCCGTCCTCGACAACAGGGTAGCCTCCATGCCGATGAACAAGGAAATAATCTGATACAAGTTTCTCAACCGTTATCTCCGGGGTAACCGTTAGTATATCTCGTGTCATGATATCATCTACTACGACGCCTGATAACGCTTCTCCCATTAGGGTTTGTCGCAGACTCATATCTGCTCCTGATTTAATAAACCACCCCAGAAAAATAATCCATATTCCCTCGATAAAGTTTCCGAAAATGATAATCACCAATCCAACACCAATCATCACCATTGACAAGACATCACTGATACGCGTAGCCGTCACTGTTGCTCGAATAAAATTAAGATTTCGACCCCAGATACTCCCTCTGAGAATTCTGCCACCATCAACAGGAAATGCTGGTAACAAATTGAAGATCCCTAAAACGGCGTTAATGTAAGCTCCATATTGTAAGGTAGCATTGATAATGATAGGAGTATGAATAACATTCCCGGCAAACCAAAGACCACCTAAAACCGCTGCGATCAGGAAGCTCATTAAGGGTCCTGCTGCAGCCATTCGAACCTCAATGCCTGGATCTTGAGGCTCCTTGGTCATTTCAGAGACGCCCCCAAAGAAAAAGAGCGTGATACGTCGTATCGGAAGATTATTCCTCTTAGCGATATAGGAGTGCGAGAGCTCGTGTACTAGGATAGAAGCGAAGAGGATGATAGCAGAGGCGATGCCTATCCCCCAATATGTAGCTACACTTAAGCCTGGGTATTGTTTTGGCATGTATCCGGCTGCAAGAGACCACGCGATCAAAATGAACACAAACCATAATGTATAATGAATTCTAACCGGTATTCCCATAATCCTCCCAAGACGGATAGACATATCTTTCTCATCTGTTGAATTCAATTAATTAGTATATTAATATAACAGTGGATTCCAAGTTGAACGCTGATATCTAAAAGAGATGATAAACACCTTATAACTGGGTTATCGATGCTTGTCTATAAAATTTCCAAGCCAGAAAGTACGAGAGTACAGTTACACTAAGACCGCCTATTAGCCAAAGCCATCCTAAACTAGCGAAAACATTATTTAAAAAATGTAATAAGACCGCAAGAAGAAAATATCGTATTGTCTTATGTCTATAGACCCCATATCCAACAATTGAGGTACCTGCAGCGTGGAAACCTATAGCTGGAAGTCTTATCAGGAAGGGAACTCCTCGACTGATATATACAAAGAATTCTGCAATTCCGAAACCGAGTCCGGCGAGAAGACCTAGACGGACAAGCACTTGACCTGATTTTTCATAATGATAGAATAGTGAATTAGCTTTAGCGAACTCTTCAATCAGCGGAGCTATAATAGTCGAAATACCTAGGATCGTAAACCATAAGTGCGTTACTGATTCAAAGAAGACGGCGACTGGAACTCCCACAATGATTCCTGAGATAAAAAAGAATATTCTTTCGCCTAATGGTTCTCCCATTAATATCGCCTATAATTAATATTCTTAATGTTACATATTAAAAAGATTGATATTCTTAATGTTACATATTAAAAAGATTATGATTATACTTAAGAATAAATTTTTGTATCACAAAAAATGTTACTCATAACCTAAGTCAGCTAGCTTTATAAATACAATGTAAAATTATCCACAATAGATCATAATGATGACTCTATTCTTTCTACTTAAACCTATCTTAATTCTATTAACTGGAGCAGCGTTGATTCCTATTATAACGAGAATAGAAAAGCTATTTCGAGTTAAACATACAGAGAAAATAGTGACTTTCTTCTCTTTAGTATTTTCTTTTTACAGTCTTCTAATATTGGCTAACTATATCATGACAGAAGGTCATATAGAGTATTATTTAATTGGTTTCCTTCCACAGCAAGGAGGAGTGGTGTTCTATATTGATTTTATGAGCATCTATTTTTCATTATTATTCACAGGATTAGGATTACTTACATCTGTCTACTCTTTTAAATATATGGAGAAAGACACTGGTCAAGATCTATATTATATGCTGCTTCTTATTCTAATTGCAGGAATGATTGGTGTTTCTTTCTCAGGCGATTTCTTCAACTTTTTCGTTTTTTGGGAGATGATGTGTATCTCATCTTATACTCTCGTTTCATTCAGGAAAGATCGGTGGGAGCCCATTGAAGCAGGATTTAAATATTTAATTATGAGTACCATTGGTTCACTCCTAATTCTATTTAGTATATCACTTCTTTACGGAGTTACTGGAACTGTCAACTTTAGATTACTAGGAGTTGCGTTATCACATTTAACAGATACTGAGTTATTATCTTGGTATCTTCCTATTGGATTAGTCATTGCCGGATTTGGTGTGACCGCCGCAGTAGTGCCTTTTCACACCTGGCTCCCTGACGCTCATATAGGAGCTCCTTGCTCGTTCAGCGCAATGCTCTCAGGAGTCATAAGTAAAATAGGTATTTATGGAATCATTAAAATCCTGTTTACGGTTTTTAATCCAGTAGAATTTAATTTCAGTACTCTCTTGGTAGTTTTAAGCGTTATAACTATAAGTACAGGAAACTTTATGACACTTCTTCAATCGGATATCAAGAGGTTTCTTGCTTACTCTAGTATAGTGAACATAGGCTATATTTTATCAGGAATTGGTATCGGAGGCTATGTAATCACAGAGTACTACTCTATTAGTCCTCAATCATCATTAACTATCGCTGTTATAGCTATAACTGGAGGACTTCTTCATATATTCAATCACACTGTAGGAAAAAGTCTCGCCTTCTTTTGTTCGGGGTGTTTCCTGCATGCCACCGATAAAAGAGATATAACGTTCTTAGAAGGTATAGGTAGGAAAATGAGGTTGACAGGCATCTCTTTATCAATTGCGCTCTTATCATTAGCGGGAATCCCACCCTTTAGTGGTTTTTGGAGCAAGTTTTTTATAATTATGTCTGGTTTGAGCATACCAACAGATAACTTTTTAACAATTGTAACAACACTTATCATTTTAAATAGTATTTTTACATCAGCGTACTACGTCTGGTTAATTCAAAGAATTATAATAAAGAAACCAAAGAAAGCATTATCCACAGTGAAGGAGGCTCCTATATCTATGATCGTTCCTATTGTTATCTTAGCCGTTATAATAGTTATTTTTGGCGTAATACCAGGACCGTTAATCAACTTAGCAGAGTACATTGCTAAGCTATTATTGATTAATCTGTAAGAGCTAAGCTAGCTATTATCTCCGTGATTCTGGGAGCATTATTTGTTTTAGCTTTGGAATTATTTGTATAGCGTGCACCGGTAATAGGGAATAAGATGCTAATTAGTCTGTCAGTAAGAGAACTAGCTTGCTAGGTGCCTACAAGGATCTTAGAATGTATGGTATTTCTCCCTCTCCATGTTCGATTTTATTATACCATTTAACTCAAGTACCTAGTTTATTCCTTAGTTTCCATCTCAAAGATTTTTTTTGTTTTATCATCGACTTTCCTATTATTGATAATTTCTCTTTGAACAATACTCTGTCTATCGATTCTATTTTTCCTTCCTTAAGAAACTCAATTATTTTTATAATATTTGTTAAAATAGAATGGTAGAGAACCCAATTCTCTTTGCACAAGTCAGAAATATATACTATCTTAATTATCTCGCGTTCATCTGTGGTTCCCAGATTATGATCACCGAGAATTGCGATAATATCTTTGATATCTATATTTATTATTCTCACAATTTGGAGTTTAGTTAAGAGGAGATCTGTTATTGGAATCGTTAGACGGTTTAATGAGAGACACTTCCTGAAATCAAGGGTCTGATCCATTACGAATTTATCTAAAAAAACGTCGATAATATTTCGTTGGGTGTCGAAGAATTGCAGTCTCTCACTTCCAGATAGGGCATTATATCTAGTGTTGGGTAAATATTGTAACTGTTCGAATACTAAGGTAATGCCCTTGTAATCCTGTCTTATACCCTAAAAGTCTATGTCATGGTAATCAGAAGTGAATTGAGTGTTATTCATGGCAGTGAAATCGAATTGCTAATCCACCAATTGATTTTAACGTTACTTCATGTCGTTGAGCTTCGTTGATTATCTGCTCTGTTTTTCTCTAAGTAAGATGTCTTATTATCGTCTTTCATTAGAATTAAAATTATGACTTGCACCAATAAAAGCCTTAACTAGCTATATCGCGGAGAATATTATCTTGTGGTAAGAGTTGAAGGTTTAGATGGGAAATCACAATTCTTTCTTGCTAAGAGCAAAGATTGACATAACTACGAATGATCGAAAGAACCCATTTTCACCAGGTTAGCTAACTAAAAATGTGCAGTGGAAAGAGCAAAACTAGAATTTTAGAGGATATTTGAGGCTCTGAAAACATGAAAAAGGAGAAGCTAACAACTCTCCGAAAATTAATCTAATCATGAATTTTTTAAAATGTTTCTCTGAGATAATTCCATAGATAATGAAAGCTTTCCTTATTCTTTCAATTGTAGTTTATCATTTGAAGAAATAGTACTTCATAGACAACTTAATTTTTCGTTACCTAATAGTTTAACTGAGTGAGAAGATCTGCCTATCAATTAAAAAGACCTTATTAAATCTCAAAATTTTATTCAGTAAACTACAAATTCAAATTTATTTAAGATTCTTTATTTCTTCTACTATATGTTGTAATTCTCTTCTATTGTCTAAGAATCTCTTGTATTCAGTGAAGTGTCTTATCGCTCTTAAAAAGATGATTCTCAATTTTTTATCTACACAATACACTATATGTTTATCCTTTTTTTTAGCTCTAAAAATCAACGTTCCATAAATTTCTTCTTCAAATTTATGTAGTTCAGTATGTTCAAAGTTAACGCAGTCTAGAATATCCCTAATAATAGAGTCCATTTCATCCTTATTCTTCAAATCCCTGATAAAATGTTTAGTAATTATTACCTTCTTTAACGAGGGTCTCATCATCATGAAGCGACTATGACAGTTAATGCAAAAATCTTTCTTAAAAACACAAGGATTACTCAATTTAAAATGATTGTTCAAAGCTCTTTTCATTTAATATTCTCTCAAGTCGAATTTATAGACCAATGATTACTAATATAAATAAAATCAATTATCAGGACTTTCTATTAAAGAATAGTTAACGAATAAGAAATTATGCACAATAAATAGCTAGCTAGAGTAAACACGCATAGCTTTACTTTGAAATCTCATTAATCTATAATCCATAACCAGAGATACATTTTTTAGGTTTTTTTTAAAATTTTTTTATATACTAATACGATTATTACTAAAGCTACCCCTATAATAATGTCATAACCAATCGTTGCCACAATATTTAATCCCGATGCTGAATGGGGCTAAATAGGGTTATATTCTACCTCTGTTACATTTTCATAGACAAATAATGGGGGAATAGGAGAAAATAACAATCCTAGTAT
The DNA here is from genome assembly GCA_964489085.1 of uncultured Candidatus Bathyarchaeia archaeon. Classification (GTDB taxonomy): domain Archaea; phylum Thermoproteota; class Bathyarchaeia; order 40CM-2-53-6; family DTGE01; genus CAZAXO01. Next base: position 1,582 of record CAZAXO010000061.1, on the reverse strand, counting down.
AAAAATAACGAATCTAATAATCATTATATAAATCCCTATAAATGTAGGCCGATGTTTCAAATAACATCCTTCCTAGTTTCTATAAATCTAGAAATGATACGGCATCCATGTATGATTTTATTAAGTTTTTTCTTAGAAATGTATATTAATTAATACCTTTTAATTGTTCAGCTATAAGGAAATAGCGATAAGAATATGATCATATATCTAGGAAGAAAAGACGTTTAAGTGAAAATTATTTATTATATTAATTGATAGTAGCTAGCTAAAATCGATTATTGAATTGATTATTTTGGCATAAGTATTAGAAGTTAAAATAAATATGACACTTATGTTTTACTTAAACATCATTAACTTTCTAAGATTCGATTTTTCCCTTACTATCTTTATGAAGTTATTATACTAGATAGGTAACAAAATATTTCGTATATATGATGTAGCATTTCTAGCTAGCTAAATATTTAAAAATCATGTAATATCTATTGTATTGTGATTCATATGTCAAAAGATTCTAAATATATTCAACGTTTTGATCGTGCAGAAAAGTTAAAAATGTTAAAGAGTAGACACAAGGAAAGATCGAATCTTGCACTTAGATCTGCTACAGAGATAACCCAATCTATGGGAAAAATGTTTGATGAGTATCTTGGCATGCTACTTTCTGACTTGGAGGAGGAAATTGACATCTTAGAACAAGAGTATTATGATCTTGGTGAAGAAAAAAGTATACTAAAAAGTGTACAGGTAAAGTTTTCAGATATTAAAACAGAATTGGATACAATACTCCAGCGATCAAGAGATGGAGAGATCATATCGTTTGAACATTTTGATTTTGGATTAGTCCGTCAAGCTTGGGATGTCATGCTTGAAATGGAAGAATTAAGAAATAGAATTGATAAGAAGTATAGCAAAAAGCACCTTCATGATATTGAAATCTTCAAAGAAATATTAGAACATAAAGCTGTCTAGTTAGAACTTCGGTGGTTAAATTATCATAGTTAGATCCGTAGGAATTTAGTAGCGGAAATAAAGCCGGAAAGGATAAGAAAAATTATCCCACTGATCTAAACGATCTACAATTTAAATTTTAGTAGAACTGAAACAAATTCTCCATAGCTTTTCTTAGCTAGTTAGGTAGCTAGCTTCCTAGAGGTAGAGAAGATACGTCTCTTGTAGGAGTCTTTGCAACCAGAAGTGCATATCACCCGAATCCAATCGGCCTAACGTTAGTTAAACTGTTGGAAGTACAAGATAACATCTTATCTGTTCGTGGACTTGATGCATTTGATAGGACACCAAGTTTAGATGTCAAACTATTCGATTACTGGGATATGATTGAAGATGCTATGGTTCCTGAATCGTGGATAAAACTAGAGAAAGATCATATCTGCAAAAAGAAAGCCATATAATGAGAAAACGTAATAACCAATTCATATACTAATTCGATAGTTCATTAAGATTTATCATTAAGTGGCTTAAAGTTTTTAAGGAGGAAGTAGTGTAGACGTAAATAGGTAATTACGTAAAATAAAATAATATGTGATTACCCAACGCTAGCGGGGTGGGGTAGCCAGGTTAACCC
>CAZAXO010000060.1:0-10497 GCA_964489085.1 uncultured Candidatus Bathyarchaeia archaeon | reverse complement strand
AGCTACCTCTATACCTCTTTTTGGAGATGCATAGGTAAATGGTGCTCCAAATAGAGGCGAAAAAACCCTAGATAACACGCCTAAAGTGCCCATGGTAAAACAGATCCCTTTTCCCTTTGGCAAGCTAGATTGTAAAGAAAGGATAGTAAGATTATCTTGATAAGATGTAGCTCTCGTAACAATTTTATACAGATCTCCGATGTGTTGCTCAGTATTGAATATCCTTTTTAATTGAGTTAGTGAAGGTGTTGCCTTAAAGTCATGGAATGATGCAATCACTTTTCCTCCTTTATCCTGTACTTCTTCGGCTATCCTAGAGACTCCATGACGAGTAATGTCGACATCAACATATTCAAAACCATTTTGAACTGCCATTAATAATTGAGTAATCCAGTCTTCTTCGGATCCCTTATATAAACCTCCTTGCTTATGTGATCGTAGAGTAATTATTTTTGGAATTGGTATAACAGAAGTTAATTTACTTAAATCTATTTTAGTTTCTGCATAGTCAAGACGATATTCTATTAAAGAGCATCCTTGATTGTAAGCTTCTTTGGCTAGTTGTATAGCTTCTTCTTGATTACGTACTGGTATAGCTGCGCAGATAGATATCATCGTTCTATGATCATCTCGTCTGAAACGAGGATACCGAAGTGGCGTCCTCCTTCTTCATGATGAAGAAGTACTTTATCTCCAGGCTTGAGCTCTGAAATAGATTTTGAACCATCCGGGGCAATAAGGCGTACCGTTTCTGCGTTTTGGAGAATACCTTTAAATTGAGCTCCTTCATATTCTGCTTCAACAAGCATCATAGGTCTTATCTCTACTTTAACACGAGCAATTATACTTGTTCTGGTATGCCCTTCCTTATCTACGATAAGAATCTCGTCACCTGCTTTCAGTTCATTGAGATATCTAGTGTTACCTCCACATGTTAATATGTAAGAAGAGACTGGTCCAGCGTTTATACGGAATGGACGTGGCTCAACGTGCGGGTTCTCATAGACTTCAGCTTCAACCAAGAAAAGTCCTGAAGACTGAGAACCAACAAGACCACCTTCTCCTTGGTGAAGAATATCACATGTATCAACGCATACCCTTGCACCTTTACCCACAGGAGTTACAGAAGTAACCGTTACTTCAGTTAAGGATATAAGAGAGTTCTCCGGAGATACTATTTTTGTAGCATTTACTACGTCATCTGGTGTTCGCGCTTCTAATAGAATTCCATTTACCCCTAATTCGAGAGTATCTAATGCAATTATAGCTTCTTGTATATTATCTACGATGGCGATAAGTTTCATTTCTCTACCTTCCATTTCAGCTATTAGATTCTCAAGGGGAATAATCTTCCAATTAGGACATTCAACAATTAGATATGAAGCGCCACTTCTCGCAATATCAATAGCATGTTTCTCATCATCTCGATGAGTAATCGTTACTTTTGCAGCCCATCGAATCTCAGGTTGAGTAGGTACATGTACTTTTACTTTATTTGTTGGATCATAATTTACTAGTTGGATAGTCCCATTTTCATAACTTAAAATTTGGTTGATACCAACTTTTTTAGCTAACACTACATCTTGAGGTGAAACGTGAACACCTGCACAGAGATCCTTACATTTGGTGAGAATCTCGAGTTTTTGGTTTGTATCCAAATCATCTGAAATACGAATCCAAAGTTCTTTTGTCATATATAATTCACCTTTAATTCTACAACAATTTCATAATATCCTGTACACATTTCTTATGATAGAGCTCACTAGCTCCTGTTGCGCAAACTATACTTACATTAATTAAACATATACTATTTATTACTACTATTATTATGTAGTGATTGGTTTATGAGAGTAATAGCTTCATCTCGTCGCTCCCAATTCACTAAGACAGATATACTAGAAGCAACAGTGAATATTCCAAAAATGTTGATACCACTTTTCTGTAAGGGATAGGAAATACCTCCGATTAAACCTGGTGTTGCTTCTAATCCAACACCTTCTACACGAATTAATGCGATATTTCTTCGGATAGCTAATGCTGCTGGTTTCTCCATATTAAGAATCACATCATGTATTTTTCCGAAAACACTTGAATTGTTTGGTGAAGTGATATAGATGATTAATGAGTCTCCATCAGAAGAGAAACCAAGTACTCGTTGATCATTAGATGATTCTTGTAATATTGAATAAATGACATCTGAATAAGCCGCGATATTTTGACTAGTAATCGTTACCATATCTATTGCTTGATTGTCAGCTAATTTCACTTCTAGCTCTTGAGGGAATCCTCCTGTAATGAGTGTTCCCCCCGAATCGATACTCCCTTTATTTGCGTTTATGACTCTTACGTTCAACCATTCAGGTATATATCTTAAGGCTTTTTGATGTATAAATTTGGTGCCTGAATCGGCTAGTCCTGCAAGTTCTTTTGCAGATATTTGAGGAAGAGATTTTACATTGCTAATTAGTTTTGGATCTGCTGTCATAATACCATCTACATCGGTTGCTAGAACTACCTCATCAGCATTGAGGTACCGGGCTAATATGAAAGCTGTTGTATCGCTACCTCCTCGACCAATTGTGGTGATTCGTCCATCTAAAGTTCTCCCAATAAATCCAGGAATAATTGGGACTATCTGCTTATGTAATATTGGTGCTATGAATTGTTTAATTTTATTTTCGCACTCATCAAGGAGAGGATAGGCATCTCCGAATGCATCATTGGTGACGATAGGCCAGTCATCATCTTTGGGATCAAAATGTCTCGCTTCAACACCTAGAGTTTTTAACACAGATTTTAGAAGACGAGCACTTATCCGTTCACCCATAGAAAGAAGATCATCTAAATCAGATTGTTTAATAACTGCTCCATTAGCTGCTTCAGACGTGACTTTCATAAGATCATCAGTTGTACAACCCATTGCTGATACAACAACTGTCACCTGTCCTCCTTTCCGCAGTGCCTCAAAGATCATATTCGCAGCATTCGAAATTTTTCTACCATCCGCTAAACTACTTCCACCAAATTTAACGACAAGACACCTATCCTTTTTTTCTTTATAGTTTACCATAATTCATACCACAGAAAAGAGAACCGGCGATTCGAATTCAAAGGATTTCTCGAACGACGGTTCAATCCTTATAAAAATAATAAAAAAACTGGAAGGATAAACGTTTAGAGAAAATGTTAGTACTACTATAATATATACGCGAACAAGTTTTAATACCTCTGCTCAAATGCAATCCTTCCGTAAATATATTGCCTCATTAGCTAATCTTATTTAAAGAATTAGCTTGAAACTCTATGTTTTGACCTTATTTAAATACATTTCTACTTAATGCTACAAACTAATTGCGATAACTGTTCTTTTTATTTCGTTTCAAGCTACAGTTTTTGTTTGCTACGTTGGATTTTTGATAATAGTAAAGTCGTAGCTACAAAAACAGTAAGAACAGGGATTAATATAATGATTTCAAATCCTCCAATCTGTAACAAGATGTTATTCTTTTCAGATGATAAAGAAATTGCCTTCCAAACAGCTTTGATATTGCTTGGTCTATCAATATATAATGTTCCATCTGGTTCGAATATTCTTTTAGGTGACCATTTATCAAACAAATAAGTAGTTGAGTTCACAGTTATGATTTGAGGTTTAACAGTTAATAGTACAGTAGATTTTTCATCGAACCATCCTCCTTCAGTTACATTTCCTATTGGTGTATACATTTCTATATAGTATTGTCTAGTATAGATTGCTGATAAATGCGTTGTAGTGGTTGTATCAATAATTATTCTGGTTGAATTGTCATCCTTCTCAATCCATCTTATAAACTTGAGACGAGTGCCATTATTAAATCTAAGAATCGCCTCAATTTCAATTGTATGCAAATCTGGTGCTGTATCTAAGCGTAAATATCCCTTCATATCACTTTGATATCTCTTATCATCTACTTGGATTGTAACTTCTGGATAATTGGTTGAGATAGTGAGTGGATTGAGAAGCTTCGATTCAATTGTCAGTGTATCCAGAAGAACATATGTTTTCGGAAAATATGTATTTAAAACTAGAATTCTAAATTCAGTATCCTCCTGTGGAGAATATGGTACAATGAGGAGAATATCAATTATCTCTTCCTTTGTAATATTTTGTGTAGTTATCGATGCGGGATTCTCTCCTTTCATCGGATCAGTAATAAAAAAGTAGTTTCCTTCAGGGAGGCCCGACACAGTTATATATATCTTTGCAGGATCATTCTGAAACTCGATAAGTTCAATTTTTGTCTTTAGCGTAGCATCTTTTTCCAGTATATTTTCGAACGTTTGTTGTTCACCCATCGAGTAGTATAAGGTCTTTGATTTTTCTATGAAGCTAATGATAAAATGGAAGGGGGCAGATGTGTATTTTCCTGTTTCAGCAATCGTCCACACTTCATGAGCTACTTTAGGAAATATATGGACCTCCTTATGAAACCACTTGTTTCCATATAAACCTTCTAATGGAGCCGCATCATAGAATTTTTTTCCCGCCGTTATATAGAATGGGGTCATTCCCTCACCGTAAAGAAGTAATAAGTTAGCTGTTAGCTGATCGGCATAATTTTGAATAATTTTACTTATTGGAGCCGTAATTAAAATAATGCCATGTGGGCTACTCCATACTTTTGGATTATAGAGTAAGGATTCCTCAATCGCAGCTATTCCTCCTACAGAATACCCTATTAAATAGATATGAGAGTATCCTGCATTGATAGCCCATTGTCTTGCATCTTCTACAAAATCTCCTCTTTTATAGACTTCACCATGAACAACCCGGTTTTGTGGTTGTTGAATCATGCTTACGCTACCTTTCTCTATAACCAATACGGAATAATAACGTGAAAGATCTTCAATGAATTGACGTGTATTATAGGATTCTAACCAATAGGGATTGATGAAAGTTTTACTACCTGCAATTCCACCACCTAACCAAATTAAACATGTATCTGTACCAAGCGTCTCCCAGTAACGCCATTGAGTATCACCTATTACAATACTTGTGGATTGACAATCTACAGATGGTATTTGAATTATGAGAGGAGATGATAATAATAAACCTAAAAAACAAAGTAATAATGAACGTTTTCTTGTTATAAATAGGATGTTCACTATCGAGAATGTTATGAGAACCACTGAAATAATGATTAGTAACAGTGAAAAATTAAAGGGTTGAATTTTTTCTGTCCAAACCACTTCAACTCGATAAGGTTTATCGATGAGAATCGAGGTTGATATACTTTTTGAGGTTATATCGCCTTTCCATCCTTGAAAAGTATAGGCTTGTTTGTTGATGATGACTGTAGGTAATGATTCGAGATGAGCAATCTCATTGAAAGCATACCATCCTTCTCCTCGAGTAGCATTAAAAGATGATTTAACCTCTAGGAAATATTGTTGTTGATATATAGGTGTTAGAGAATATGATGCGCCAGAAGGCAAGAGTATCCTCCTTTGATGTGAGTTAATACCATCGCTCCATTCATTGAAGATAAGACGAGTCCTATTAGAAAATTCAATTACTGGATCGACTGATATTATATGTTCCCCAGCGGGTAATGATAGATGTGTATCTTCTTTTAACTGGTATTCAGTCTGGTCTATTGTGATGGTAATATCTTGAAATATAGTATTTAATATTAATAGAGTATCTTTAGATTGGATAGATTCCTCTTGAGATGAAACGAAAAGCTCAAAATGTGATGATCCCTGATTGGGATCAGCATACCATGATCCTTTCCACCATGCTCGTGTTATGGCTTCAAGGTTCCATACCCCTTCTTTTTGTGGAGCCTCTAATACAAATTCAAATATTTCTTCTCCAGGACCATGATAAGAATTGATAAAAGTGTATGATTGAATTATTGTATCTTTATCAGTATCCCTTATTCCAATATCTACATAGAAGCTATCCACATATTCAGCTATTACTGAAATAGAAAATGTTTGACCAGATTGAATTGAAAGCGGATATTCTACCTCAACTATTCGCGCTACTGAATAGTCACTGGTGAAGACCGAGGGGATCAAAATGTTAAAAAGTAAAATGAAAAAAATAATAGAGTATAGAAGGTACTGTTTTATGGGAAGCAACTTTAATCTATCCGTAATCTTTGCATTGATGAAAAAAGAAAGGATTTGCATCTTTTTTATTTTTTCTCTTGTGATATAATTTTTTTTAGGTAAAGTATATTTTTTCAAAAGTTAATTCGATATGTACACTTATTGAGATGTAATATAGTATATAGTAAAGATTTCTAATATAGAAAAATTACTGGAAAAAATGAACTATTAAATGCTTACCTGAAGTTTTAGATGATTTATTAAAGTTTCGAATATATATTTTCTATAAGGAGATAGTCAATATGTTGTTGTTCAGTGGAAAAGTTATAGGTATCATTATCATAATAATAATGGCTGGATTTCTTATTCTACTATCATTATCAGGTTTTTTCAATTCTTTCACTAACCGTTTTGAACAAGAATCTAGTGCGTCTAATTCAATTTCACCTGACATAATTAGTCTTCCTCAACCTAAAACTGTAGGTTTAGTATCTGTAGAAGAAGCATTAGCAAAACGGAGATCTATTCGAGAATATTCAAGTAAGGCGATAAGTATTGAAAATCTTTCACAAATACTATGGTCTACACAAGGGATAACTGAGCCCAGATGGGGTTTACGCACTGCTCCAAGTGCGGGAGCTACTTATCCTTTAGAAGTTTATGCTGTTATTGGTATTAATGGTGTATCTGGTTTAGATGCTGGTGTGTATCGTTATGAATCTGAAAGCCATACTCTAAGATTAATAGTAACCGGTGATCTTAGAGATGATCTTTCACGGGCAGCTTTAGATCAGGCTTGGGTTAAGAGGGCGCCAATCTCGATAATTATTTCCGCTGTTTATGAACGAACTACAAATCATTATGGAGAACGGGGAATTCGTTATGTACATATGGAGGTGGGCCATGCAGGAGAGAATCTCTATCTGGAAGCAACAGCATTAGATCTTGGATGTGTAGCAGTAGGAGCATTTATTGATGAAGAAGTTCATAAAATATTACACTTACCAGAAGATGAAGAACCACTCTACATAATTCCTGTTGGACATAAGAAGTAATGCTAAGATAAAAGAGTCAGCAGAATCCATTAAAGGATTTGAAATCATTTTATAGTTAGTCCATTGTATTAACAATATATGAGTATAAAAAAGCGATTTCAAATAGGTATAGTAATAGGGAGTGAACCCCCAATACAAACGGCATCAGAATGTATAAAGGCTGCAGTTGAAGCTGAAAGAGACGGATTTGACTCTGTTTGGATTCCAGATCATCTCTGTGATATTGATGGTTCAATTGTTGACCCCTGGACAACTCTAGCATATATAGCTGCTAAAACAGAGAAAGTCAGCCTTTACACAGCAGTTACTGATTTTCAAAAGGTAAATCCCGCTAAACTGGCTCAGATTGTAGCAACACTCGATGAATTAAGTAATGGTAGAATATCTTTGGGAATAGGATCTGGTGAGGCGATGAACATTACTCCTTATGGTTTGGAGTGGGATACCGCAGCAGTTAGAGTGAAAAAATTGGAAGAGTATATACAAGTAATAAGAAAATTGTGGAGATCTAGTATCGATACACCGGCATCATTTAATGGTAGTTATTATTACCTTCATAAAGCATGGATAGACCAGAAAGTGGTGCAAGAGCCCTATCCTCCCATTTGCGTTGGCGCATTTGGTTCTAAGAGAATGGTTGATCTGATAGGTCGTCTAGGAGATGGGTGGTTACCATTTCTTATTACTTCACCTCTTTATAAGGAAAAACTACAGATGATTTATTCTATAGCTAAAAAAGCTAAACGAAATCCTGAAGGTATTGAGGCGGCATCATGGATCTTCGTTGCAGTCTCATCTGATCCAAAAATATTAGCTCAACATACGAATAATCTAAAAGCATATATTGCTACTTGTAGTCGTCCACTATTAAAGATGGAGGGAATAGTCCTCCCTAAAACTAGTGAAGAAACGGATTATCAGAAAATGACTCTTTCAAGAGATCTCCTGAAGGAAATAGCGGCAATTTCGAAAATAGTCCCAGATCAAATAGTAAGAAAAGTGAGTGCTGCAGGATCTGTTAATGAGGTTATCACATTTTTAGAAGATAGAATCAAAGCAGGAGCTAATCATTTAGTAATAAATCCTTCACAGGGCGTACTAAAACAAAATTGGAAAGCGCTTAAGGAAGAAATAATACCATACTTAAAAAATAAATATTGTTAGTGGTCTACTCTTTCATACGATTAACTAGCTTCATATTAAGGTAGTATAAAAGTTTTAAAAGAAGATTGTGATTAGGTTATTGATACTTTTTAACAAATAAAATTCTGATTCAAGTTGCCATCTTATAGTCATATCTAGATAATCTTTTTATGAGTGGTACTGGAATCATAAGATACTCAAATGGTGTTGAAATATAATGGTTAAATTTGGTGTTCAACTTCTTCAAGAAGAGTATGATTTTGAGCAGATGAAGAAAGCATGGTCTATTGTTGAAGAGTTAGGTTTTGATTCTGTTTGGATTTATGATCATTTTTATCCAATGTGTTCTATAACAAGTAAATATATTTTTGAAGCTTGGACGCTTCTTCCGGCTTTAGCTTTGGAGACAAAGCGAATACGATTTGGTGTACTGGTTACCTGTAATTCCTATCGGATACCTGCTGTATTAGCGAAGATCGCGTCTACCGTTGACGTAATCAGTAAGGGAAGACTCGAGTTCGGCATAGGAGCAGGCTGGCATGATGAAGAATATGAGGCATATGGTATACCGTTTCCACGAGGTAAAATACGGATAGAACAACTCGCTGAAGCCGTTGATCTCATCAAGAAAATATGGACCCAAGAGAAAGCATCCTTTCAAGGTACCTACTACACAATCAAAGATTTAGAAGCCTATCCAAAACCATATCAGAAACCGTATCCCCCTCTATGGATAGGCGGTCAAGGCAACAAACTCCTCCAACTCGCAGCTCAACACGCCGACTACATAAACTTTGATGAACCATCAATAAACAAGATCAATGAACGACTAGAAGTTTTACGAGGGAAGTGTAAGGATGTTGGAAGACCATATGAAGCAATTAAAAAGAGTCTATTTTGTCAACTGATCATTGCTAAAACTGATAAAGAGGCAAGTCAACAAGCTCACAAGTTTAAGGAAACGTCTACTTTAAGAGTAGTTCAAAACCAAAGTTTTAATGACTTTCTTGAAACAATAATTGCAGGTACTCACGAACAGTGTCTAGAGAAGATCCAAAGATACATTGATGCAGGGTTAACATATTTTAATTTTCATTTTGTATTTTCAAAGGATCTTGAAGCTCATCGAATTTTCATTGATGAAATAGCATCCGCATTAAAATAGGCAATAGATATTATAGTAATTCATATTGCATCATTTTGGAATTACCAACAAATACTAAACATTTTATATGCGCATGTAAAATCTCAAATTTAGCAGGTTTGCAACGGATTTATATGTATCACTGCTATGATTCATCATATTGAGGTGAAATTCGATGTTAAATGATATGGCACTTCAAGCTGAAGGATCAAGTCTTTTGTTGATGTTGCCTCTTCTAATTTGTTGCATGCTTCCTATGATTATGCGAATGTTTCAGCGACGACCTCAACAAAGTATGGTAACAACTGAGTCGGACACCTGGTTTACCTCCTATACAATAACTGAAGCTTTTGAGAAAGTAAAAAAATATGTCTTAAAATGGAAAAAGGAGAAGAAACCTGAGCAACCGAGTAAATCTATATTTTCACTTTTCAAACCTAGAGTTCCTTCAGAACGTTTTGTAACCTCTGAAAGCGTCCCTCCACGATTACTCAAATTTTCTGATCCGATTGAAGGAAATTTCTCCTTTGAATTTACAGAGACAGAGGCGGGTGGAACAGCAGTAAGGATTAATTATTTACCTCCTCTAAAAAATAGAGTCCAGAAAATGAGAGCGAATTTTCCTCTTAGGATCCCATTAGTAGCGGGTACTCCATGTACTGCCTGTGGAAAACCTGTATTACCTAACTTTAAGATATGTCCTTTCTGTGGACAAAAAAATAAGTGAAGAGATTAAGAATGGAAAGAGTCCAATGGAGTTATCTATTATCTCATTCTCATTGGATAACTTTCGATCTGAAAGGAAAAAAAGTTAAGATATGCGCAAGATGTTCTGGTACCATACTTGGATTCATAGTAAGTTTTGGATTACTTACTCTTATGAAAATACCTACCTCATCATTAGTTGTATATATAGGTTTTTTTCTCTCTCTTCCTGCGATAATCGATTGGTTAACGTATAAATGGAAACTTAGAATGAGCACTAATAGGTTACGCTTTTCGACAGGTATAATGGTAGGAACCGGTGTTATGTTATTTTCACTTATTAGATTATCTTTA
>CAZAXO010000059.1:9500-10542 GCA_964489085.1 uncultured Candidatus Bathyarchaeia archaeon | reverse complement strand
GAGTTATTCAATACGATAACAAATGCCGTATAAGGGCGCTGAGAGTTTCACTTTAGATGAAGAATGCGTTAGAAAATGGGTTGATGATCTCACTCCAACCACTGCGAAGAACTATGTCTATTATTTCTTAGGCTACTTAAAATGGGCTAAGTCAAAGGGTTATTGGAAATCTGCTCAAGCGATGCTTGATGAGTATTCAACATTAGATAAGAAAAAGCAGTTTAATCATATAGATAAGCTTAAGGAGTATGTGAAGTCAAAAAGAACAGGAAGCAGTGATAGACAGGGTACTTGGTATGCGGTGAATAGCTTCTATGACTATAATAGACTCGCACTTCCGAAACTTCCACGAAGTGAGTCATCTAGATTATTTCAGCCAAGCGAAGCAGATAAGAGGAGAGCTTTAGAGCTTTCTCCTTTGCAGCTTGACGAAGTACGGCAATTACTTTTGAGCTTGCCTGAGCCATATAGAGCAATTGTTACTGTTATGTTTCAGGGTGCAATAGGCTTAGCTGAGTTTACTCAATTTAATGAAACTACTTGGCGAAATAGTATAGAGAGAATAAGTGAAGAAGGCCCGTTACGCATTGATCTGTTTCGATCCAAAACGAGTAGAAGAGACGTAAAGAAATTCTATACATTCATTGGAGAGGATGGGAAGAATGAAATACAGCAATGGTTTCAGGTGAGACCAGAAGATACCGAGCGAGGAGAGCTTTTTCTTACATTCAATAAAAATTCTAATACATGGGTTCCTGTAAGACCTCCACTTATTGGCAATGCGATAACAAAGGCTGCTAAAAAAAGCGGGCTTATACAGGAGAGTGAGTTGGGGCGATATCACATTCACGCTCATGAATTTCGTGATTTATTCAAGTCGTTGTGTACGCTGCATGGCGTTAACCAAGTAGCAAGTGAGTTTTTCTTAGGGCATACTGTGGATAAATTGGGCTATGATAAGAGTCCAGAGTATGATGAGGAGTGGTTTAGAAATGAGTATCGTAAAGTCGAATCTCTCTTGAATGTGTTATCAAATCCAAAA
>CAZAXO010000059.1:0-9490 GCA_964489085.1 uncultured Candidatus Bathyarchaeia archaeon | reverse complement strand
AAGGTGTTAAGGGTGAAGAGGATTTAAAAAAGACCTTCAAGCGGGAGCTTTTGTTAGTAGCTGGATTCTCAGACGATGAAATCAATGCAATGAATCTAGAAGGTGTTACTGATGAGGATGTTAGAGCTCTGATTAGGGATAAGTTAAAAGGCATGATGGCAGAAAATGGAGCGAGACAAAAGATTATTCCAATAACTGAAGTTGAGCAGTATCTTTCGCAAGGCTGGGAATATATCAATACTCTGCCAAATGATACAGCGATCGTTAAATTACCTATCTGATTCTTTTTTTTGACCGTTTAAGTCAATAGCAGTTGCCATTATTATCTGCCAAAATTTTAGAAATTTTTAATATATTAAACGTGTTGTGGAATAAACACAAAATTTATATATTAGATGATTATATTATTAGTTTCGGGAACAACACTAATAAAAGGATTGAAGATAAATGACTGAAGCATTAACAGTACTACAGAATATGTATACAAGAGGATTGAATAGTGAAAAAAAAGAAACTTTATTGATTCAAATAGAAAAAGAGATGGTTTCGAAATTTACAAAGAATATGAGAATTGAATTATGTGAGTTATTACATAAGATTAAAACAAAAGAGATGGCTGAATCTAGAACTGCAGAGAAAGGTAAAGGAAAACGAGGTAGAGGTAGACCTCGAGGCGACGTGTATATTGAGGCAGGTAAAGAAATAGGGGTTACTCGTAGGCCATTTTATGAAATGGTTAGAGGAGATTATGCTCCTAGTGATAAAACAACCTACAAGTTATTCAAGGCTCTGAGTAGAAGAGAATCTGATAATCGCGATTTTAAACTGATTCTGATTAAGGATATTTTGAAAAATTGGAACTTCTTGATATACCTCCTAACAGTTTTGGATGTAGGTACTGATCCATTCTTCGAGTACCTCAAAGATTTAGAGGTTTGGTCTAAAATGTTTTCACCGCCATTTACATGGATTGGAGATGAAAATTCTCAAGAGAGAAGTATAGAAGTAAAATGGCAAGAGTTGCTTGAAAGATTCTATGAGAACATCAGTAAAAAAATGGGATTTGAAAGTAACGAAATCTGGGAGCTCATCCAAAAAGGGTGATAAATAATTGTGAAGTGGAGTGTTGCGGAATGATGTGTTGTGGAGTGATGGGGTAAGGTTTGGAAATACAAGAATATGATTCAGTCATTGATATGCGTCGTCTGAAAGTATTCGCTAAAACGAAACTCTCCATGAATAAAGGATTACGTGAGGTTTTACTCGCTGAAGATGATGAGCTTCCAATAGATGAATTTCTCGTTCAAATTAAACTCTGGTTAAGGCTGATAGAAAGGGGGAGAAGGGGTTGAATACGAACTTGCATAGAATTAAAATTTCTCTGATAGGATATGGTAATGAGCCGCCTAAGAAATTCTATAAGAGAATGGATTTGTTGAATCCGGATTTAATTGTTGATGTTCGGGCTAGTCCGAGAGGGAGATTACGAAGCTACGATAAAGCAAGTTTTGAAGAGAAATATGGAGATAGATATGTTTGGATTCGAGAGTTAGGTAATCCATCTAAAGACCCTAATAATATTCAGTTAATTGATGAAAAGAAAGGATTAGAGAAATTATTGGAGCTTATTGAAAACTATGAGCATATTGTTTTAATGTGTAGTTGTTTGATGGATGCTGCCTGCCATAGAAGGTATGTGAAAAATAAATTAATTGAGCTGCAAGGTGAGGAAAAAGTTGTTTGATAGATTTTTTTCAAATATAAAAAATAAAAGTCATCGTGTAATAGGTGACACTATCTTTAGGTCTGGTCTGGTTAGGTCTGGTTTGGTCTGGTCTGGTTTGGTCTGGTAGGGTAGGGTAAGGTATGGAATAGTTTGGAGGTGAATTGAATGTTTAATATAGGAGATATAGAGTTGCTTGACGGCGGTAAAATGACGGAAAAGGAATGGAGACTCTCTAAGGAAGCATTAAACGAATGCGATTTGAAGGCTTACATTGAAAACTCGAAATACCTTTGGGATGTAACAAGAAGACATGGTGAATTGTATATTAGCGGTTATGCATATCCGAAAGATAAAGGCGACATGGCTAACGTGGATATTCGAGACGTAATATGTGTAATGATTGATTTATCTCAGCCAAAGGCAATAGTTATGCATCAGAGCTGGAAAGACCGTAAAATAATGGTTGAAACGATTAGAGACTTAGTTGAAAAAGGCGAGTGTTTTGATTGAAAAATGGTTGAAATTTGGGTTTATTAGTGAGGAAGGTCGAAGTCGGCTATCCTCAAGTAAAAACCATATAAATATGAAAAGTGAAAACACATGAAATATTGGAAAGAACGATTGAAAAAAACAACCGTTAGATTCACCACTAAACAGCGACGTAAAATCAGTGAAGAAGCGGATCAACAAAAAATTAGTTGGGGAGAGCTTCTAAGAAGACTCGTCGATAAGGAGCTGTAACTTGAGTAGAAGTGATAATATTGAGATATAGAATTAAGCCCTTGAGGAAGGGGGGTTATCCAAACCTCAAGAGCAATGAAATCCTACCTGAGGAGGTAAGGTTTCAAAATGAGTATAGTTGATCCTCCTAAAAAATATTTTCTTATGAATTCTATAACAAATGATTCAATGCCCAGTCTCTACGAGCGAATGGATAAACTGAATACAGATTTAGCTAAAAAAGATAAGGAAGCGTTAGAGAGAACTAAAAAACTGAGTAGGGTATGCCCGAGAAACTATGACTTCCATTCTCGACAAACCTGTGACTTGAAGGTGTGCGAGTATAAACAGTTATGCGACGCTGAGCGAGAAGAGAAGTATAATCCGATTAAAATGATTTTGAAGACACCTGAAAACGCTGAAGCCTCAGACTACTTTGTAGACGACAAGTTTCGTCCTGACAAAATGGTTACGGAGATAGTGTGCTTAAACGATTTTGTTCTCGTTGAAGATGAGGAACAGAATGAATTGTACTACTTTGATGTTGAGAAAGGTTTGTGGAGGCAAAACGCGAAGGACTACATTAACGCTTTAACAAGAGATATGCTTGCTCAGAGATGGACTCGATACTACTCGAAAGAAGTCTATAATAACCTGAAGGATTACCTATTCAAAAAATATAGGGTACCACGTAAAGAGTTTGAACCACCGCTGAGACTACTCAACCTGAAAAACGGTGTGTATGATTTAACCGAAGAGAAATTCTATAAGGGTAAAACCGAGAAGAAACCAGAGTATTACTTCACCTTTGAAATTCCAGTAAACTATGATGAAACCGCTGAATGTCCAAAAATAGTGAAGTTCTTCAACGAGGTAGTATCTGATCCAAATGATAGGTTGGTACTCGAGGAGATACCTGGTTATATGCTTTACCGAGACTACCCGATTCACCGCATTTTTCTTGGTATAGGAAGCGGTGGAAACGGTAAAGGCACCTACTGTGGTTTACTGACATCGTTTCTAGGACAGGAAAATGTTACTGCGAGGTCATTACAGGATTTAACAACTAACCGATTCGCTAAAAGCTCACTATACAAGAAACACGCCTGTATACAACCCGATATGAGCAACAAAATAATTTACGATACTAGCACCTTCAAAAGTTTAAGTGGTAACGATTTAATCAGCGCCGAGAAAAAATTCGGAAACAGCTTCGAATACATTAACTTCGCTAAGATATGGGTAACCATGAATGAGGCACCGCCGATAAACGATGATACGGACAGCCTTTACAGGAGACTCAACATAGTTAACTTTGATAACTCATTTATAGGCAAAGAAAACACTAAACTACTAGACGAATTAACTACTGATAAGGAACTAAGTGGTTTACTGAATTTAGCGATAAAAGCATTGAAAGAGAGAGTTCTAGAAAACAGGGGATTCAGCAACGACGAGAAACCAACGGTTATGCGAGAAGAATACCTGAGAAAATCAGATCCAGTATGGTCTTTCTGCGAGGATCGAGTACAGAAGAATCCAGAAGGTCATGTGGTGAAAGCTAGAATGTGGAGTGACTTCTTAACCTACTGTTCCGAGAAAGGATTACCGAAAATAAGTGAGAAACGATACCGGAAACTGTTATGTGAGCATCTCGGTTACATCAAAGAGGATCGAGTCTCATATAAAATTGATAAGTCGAGACCGAGAGCATGGTTTGGAATTTCTCTTTCAGGAATGGATTTACCTAAAGAAAAGAGTCAAACAACATTTTAGAAATTGGACAGGTTGTCCAACTTGTCCACCTTTTTCCATATTTTGTCGTAATAGATGTTTCCTATAATAGAAAGAAGTAGAGAAATCGTGGACACCCTGGACATGGTGGACAATCCTTAAACACGTTTTAGGAGGCGATAAAATGAGACGGTACCCCTATAGAAGCGACGCTGAATTCAGAGCATTGAAAGCAAGCGATTTTTACCCGAGATACGAGTTTACTTGTGCCGTTTGTGGAAGCGGCTCGACTGCTCCGTTTGAAGTTACAGGTACGAGTTTTCGATGCTTAGAATGCTATGAGTCAGGCAGACATTAACTTCCATTTTTTTGTTCATTGAACCTTTGGGTTGAATTTAGGAAAGGGTGGTGATTAGTTTTGAGTGAAAGAGAGTCGTTTGAGATTACGTGTAGTGATTGCGGTCAGAAAGGATCTGTTCCGTTTGAGCCACGTACTGATAGACCCGTCTACTGTCGTAGCTGTTACGCTCGCGGACTCACCAAATTTAGCTTAAGTTAGCTAAAAGTATCTCTTGTTAATTGATAACTCACATTCGTCCAAATTCTTCTGGTATGTCTGGATAGTACTCAATGGGTTCAGATTTCTTTGTTAAGATGAACATTCCAATAGTTGGGCCTATAATTACGGTTAATAAAGCGAAAACTACTAAACTTGAATATACTGCTAAATTTATAATCCCTAAATTTTTACCTATAGTAGCGCCTGCTAGAATCAAGCTAAGCCTTGAGCTCTTAATAAAACCCATCGACAAACTCTCCCTTTTATTCAATTTAAAAAGAAACCCCATTAAACCAACCCCCGCCACCTTGCTCCCTAAACCTAACAGTAATACTAAAGCTAAAAACCATAGACCTATGGATCCTTGTAAAAGACTTGGAATATCCGTTGTAGCACCTACAATAGTAAAAAAGAAAGGAGTGAAAAAACCATAGCCGAATCCTTGAAGTTTCTTATCCAATTCGCCTCCTTTATGAGTAAGTTCTGAAACAATAAGACCAGCCATAAAAGCACCTAAAATTGCATGGAAACCTATAATCTCTGATAATAACACGAAGGCAGCTATCATCGCAAAACAAGCTCTCACCTCGAACTGAAAATGAGTTTTATCTCCAGACCAGAACTCTAAAACTTTCCCAATAGAAAATCTTCTCATAATCAAGGGAATTATCATAAGAAGAATTACTACCATATATGACCAAGGAATACCTGGCATTTGTGATGAAACTGAAACCTCAATCGAAAAAGTTAACAGAAACATGCTGGCCACGTCAACAAGCATCGTAGACCCAAGAAGGATAGTGGTAAACCGTGAATTTCCCAACTCTTTAGCTAACGGGATAACAACTCCTACTGAAGTAGTAGATAAAAGCGTTCCCAAAAAAATTGGACTAATAGCTGTCACTCTACCAAGGTGAAATCCAATTGTAAAGGGCAAGAGAAGGGATGCGGATGCTATACACACAATCGGTATAATGGTTTTAGCGTAATCATGAAAATCGATCTCCAAGCCAGCTAGAAATAACAGATAAATAAGGCCGAAAAACGAGAAGAAATCAAGCCATGGATCCGCTTTAATAAGACGTAGAAAAGACTGGCCTAAAAAAATTCCTACCATTACTTCTAAAACCATTGTTGGAAGCTTCACTCTATGCGCTATAAGCGGAGCGATAAAAATCACCGCTAAGATGCTGATAAACGATAAGACACTGGATGAGATAGCCACGCATTATCACTAGAAAATATATACATCTAAAAAATATCTATTTAAACCTATTTATACATAGCTAGCTAGCTCCAGAAAAACCATAACCATAAGGGATACCCTAACAGAAAGTGAAACAGGAAACTAGGTTTCTATTTGTTTTCGGTGCAGGGATGCCCTCTTAGGTTTGGATGGTATTTTGCAATTTGTTCTGGAGAACATTCTTTAGGGGTAAGGTACCCCAATGGAGAAACGAAAAAGATACAGGCACTCCTAGGTTGTTGTAGTATAAGGTTCAAAGGTTGAGTTTAAGGATCTCATTTTAGGGGGTACTGTTTTAGCGTTCGTAGCTAATATTATGGTGCGGGGAGGGGTGGAAGATATACTTTAAGTTCAGATCCATACATGCTGAGACCCCAACCCCAATTTACCGCTAAAAGTGAAAGTAGAGATAATAATATTGATTATTCATTATTTTTGATATTGCTCTTCTAGTAGGTCCAAAGAAAAATTCGAGTAGATATTTACGCTTGAACTGATAGATTGTGGGCTGAGTCAGAAAGTATTACGAAATTAGTAAAAAGTAATACTTATATTTTAAAGAAGAAAAAATTAAGTAAGATGATTAACGAAAATGCATATACCTGATGGTTTTCTTGACGTTTATACCGCGGTTATTACGTATATTATCTTCATCATCTATGGATACTATGCTCTAAGGAGGATTAAACGATCTCCTACTGCTGATCATGTTTTACAGGCATCTGTCTTAGCGGCAGGCATCTTTGCTACTCAAATGTTGAATTGGCCGTTACCAGGGGGTACAAGTTTACACTTTCTGGGAGGAGCTTTAGCGGGTATCATGCTGGGTCCTTGGCTAGGCTTCTTATCGATATTCCTAGTGTTGCTTGTCCAGTGCCTAGTGTTCCATGACGGGGGAATAACAACTCTGGGGGCGAATGTCCTTAACATGGCCATTATTGCTGTACTGGTGGGCTACTTTGTCTACCAAATTCTCGTATCTAAGTTCGGAGTGAAAGATTCTGTTCGAACATTAGGAGCTTTTTTCGGAGGTTGGTTAGGGATAACACTTGCAGGAGCGTTTGCCGGCGTAGAGATAGGGTATTCACCATCTTTTCCCTATGGAGTATCGATTACTCTACCTGTGATGGCGGGATGGCATGCAGCTCTAGGGATTATTGAAGGCGTACTAACTGCGTTGACTATCCTATATTTGACGCATAAGGCGCCTCACCTTATATTATCTGGTGGAGATGGTTTGAAATGAACTTCTCATTGTATATCCCGAGAAAAGCATTGATGGTAGGGGTAATCTTGATTCTCATTAGTCCTCTCTTCGGTGTGATTCTAGCTGACATGGTAGGTTTTCATGAACCATTAGATATTGCTGCTGAAGAACTCAATCTGCCAGATTGGACAGAAGATCTTAACTGGACACCCTTCTTAGATTACATGATACCAAATCTTTCAGCGGAGATTGGTTACATCATCGCGGGCTTCCTCGGCTTCGCTCTAATACTTGGGGTAGGTATCATATTTAAGAGGCTTTTGAAGTAAGATTGAGATTAAAAAACATCACCGTTAGATTTTTAGAGAGTCTTGCTGAGACAGTTGAGTCACTAAATACTGAATCCAAACTTTTTTCCCATCCTTCCCTCGTGGTGGTTTCCGCGTTAATCCTTACAGGAGCAGCTTCTTTCAGCTACGACTTCAAACTCCCGGTCGCGATTTTTATTTTAAGCTTTATTGTAGTCATGTTAACTCGTTCTCCTTTACTTGTATGGATGAAGATTGTCCTGTTTATCCTTGTGTGGGCCGCCCTAATTGCGGTTCCTTTGCTTCTTCTTACGCCGGGAGAGTCTATAACCCATTTTTCATTAGATTTGATAGAGCTTCAAGTTAGTCGAGAGGGAGTTTACTTGATGATAACTTTCATATCAAGAGTAGTGTCAGCAGCATCTATATTTATTTGCTTCACCTTAATGATGGGCTGGAGGGGGATTATTAAAGGATTGGAAGGTTTAAGAGTGCCAAAAGAGATAACCTTACTCTTAAACCTCTCTATTATTCATATTCCTCTCTTCATTAGGGAGGTTTTAAAGATGCTTTTAGCGAGGGAAGCACGAATCATGAAGAATGTTGGATTTAAGGGAATATGGGTGATACTGGCGACTATTGTTGGAGACGTTTTAATACGAAGTCATGAGCGTGCTTGGAGACTTGAGAGAGGTATTAGAGCTCGTACTTTTGCGTCAACAGAGACCTTTCAGAAAGATCTTCTAAATGTGGATGGAGGTAAAGATCTTTCTTTCTACCGTTGATCCTATACCGTCTTGCATCGAGTGTGTTAGGGATGTTTTAAATCATGTTAAAGGTTGAGAATGTCTCCTTCAAGTATCCAGGTGGACCTGAAGTGTTGAGGGGAGTAAGTTTCTCAGCGGGTAAGGGTGAGGTAGTGACTATTATAGGGCCTAACGGGAGTGGCAAGACGACTCTCCTTATGATTGCTGCGGGTCTTTTAGAACCTGATAGAGGAGGCGTCTTTTTAGATAAGAAGGCTTTAAGAGAACAGTTTCCTGAAGTCCGTCGGAGGATAGGTCTAGTGTTTCAGGATCCTGACGATCAGCTTTTCAATCCTACCGTATATGAGGAGGTGGGTTTTGCCCTCCGTCAACTCTTACTCTCTAAAGATGCTATTGAAAAGAAGATTACTGAGATCGCGGAAAAATTTAATCTAAAGACTTTTTTAGAGGAGACCCCTTACAAGCTTAGTGTAGGGGAAAAACGCATAGTAACCTTAGCTTCTGTTCTGGTCTATGATCCCGATGTTCTATTACTTGATGAGCCTACCGCTAACTTAAGCTCTAAACCTGTAGAGGAAATTGAGCGGGTAGTTTTAGATGCTAAGGACTCAAGCAAGGTTGTAGTTGTTGCTTCACATGATATAGAGTTTATCGCGAGAGTCTCAGACCGTATTTATATCATCAATAATGGTGTAATGTTAGGAGGGTCGAATGCGAGATCGATATTATCAGATGAATCTCTTCTCAGCTTGGCTGATATGAGGCCTTCACTTGTTCATCAAACGTTAAAGGTGTTAGGGCTTAAATTTGATGGGTCCCCTCAAACAATAAAAGATCTGGTTAATTATCAACGAAATCATAAACATTCATGTTGAAGCAGGTAAATTTTTAGATGCTTTCGATGCTATTGGAGAGTAGCTACCTAGTCTATGTTAGCTTCAAATTCTCGATGGAGAGATACTAAAAATATATATGGAAACCATGATAATGTCTCAATGAACTATTATACGGCCCTATTTATAAATACAAAAAGGAGAGTTTTGGTATAAATTCACGCGTATGCGGTAATCTTCCTTTAGGATATTAACTTCTAATAGAACTTGAATAACTACCATGTAGTGGTTACATTATGTTAATACTAACTAGTGATGGTGCGGGGGGCGGGATTCCAGCACATGTACCTAACTACTTATTGTTTAGGATTAGAATCTGACATCGAGATC
>CAZAXO010000058.1:0-10646 GCA_964489085.1 uncultured Candidatus Bathyarchaeia archaeon | reverse complement strand
AGATAAAGCACTCATCTCTATTCTCTACGATTCAGGTTGTAGAATAGGAGAACTCCTAACACTACAAAATAAGCATGTTAAAATCGATGAAAACGGCGCTGTCATCATCGTTGACGGTAAGACCGGACAAAGAAGAGTTCGAATAATTCATTCTGTTCCGAGACTTCTAAACTGGATCGACCATCATCCAGCCAAGACAGATCCCAACGCATTCCTCTTCGTAAGTGTAGGAAGCAAAAATAACGGCAAACAGCTAGGTTATGAAAGCATAGCATATATGCTAAAAAGGACGTCTAGAAAAGCTCTTTTAAATAAACACGTTAATCCCCACATCTTCAGACATTCACGTGCAACCTTTCTAGCTAAACATCTAACCGAAGCCCAAATGAAAGAGTATTTCGGGTGGACACAAGCATCAGATATGGCAGCTGTATACGTACATCTCTCAGGTAGAGATGTTGATACAGCATTGTTTAAACTTGCAGGAAAAGAAATCCAAGAATCAGAGAAGGAAACAGAGAGAGATAGAAAGGCAAAACTTTGCTCTATCTGCAGATTGGATAATCCCCCTGAAAATTATCGATGCATCAACTGCGGAAGGCCACTAGACCTGAAAACAGCACTGGAAGACGACAAGAAGGAGAGAGAATTCCTGAGAATGTTAACACCTGAAGCGATAGAAAAGATGATCCAAAAACGGGTTGAAGAGATCTTAGCTAAAAGGACAATCGACGCTTAAGAAGGATGTTTTAAATCTTCCCTCTTTTTTTAGCATTAATGCATAATTATTTAAACTTTCAAAGTAAAAATTACCGTATGGAGATCAAGACCTCTTTCAATTCGGTTCGAGAATTGATGGAATATGTAGAACACGAAGCTCAAAAAAGGATCTTTAAAACAGAAAGAGCTAAAATTTGAACCTTAAAAGTACCAATTCGATCGAACACTAATGTGAATTTATGTCAAGTTATAAAAAGACAAGATGCTACAGCTGCCGCAAGCAGGTTATAGGTACCCTTTACATTGAAAGAGAAGTCAATCCAGATGCATATGTTCCGATATGCGAGAGCTGCGCCCCAACCTGGCATCTAATTACAGACCTAGAAAGAAAAGGAGTTATCGAGTGTATTCCTAGAAGGGGGCTTTTTCTAACAGAAAAGGGGTGGAAGATAACTAAATTGATGAAACAGTATAGAAAAGATTAGTATTTCTCATACCTTCTGAACAGGGTTCCCACAATTCATGCAGAATTTCGCCTCAGAGGGAATTGGGGTTTGACAGTTTTTACAGTTTTCTGTGGTATCCTCCACTTGTTTTCTAATTTTAACAACTCCCCCTTCGTATTCTGAAATTTTGTTTAAGATTGTTTGCATGCGTCCCCTTGAATCTTGAATATACTTTTCACTAAAGGATAGATGCCTAAATCCTAATCCCACATTCAGACACTCGTTCTCTAAATCATAAACTTGTTTTAAATGTTTTATCACTTGATTGAGTGGTTCAAGTTGAGCTCTTAAATCACCTCTCTCTCTTGCTTCTTGAATACACCTATTATATACAGTTGCCACTCCTAGTAATTGATTCATCCGTTCCCTAATAGATATAGCCATATCTGCATAATCATCAGCGTTTCCGTGCTTAGCATCCAGCTGTTTTATTCGATTAATCAGGTTCTCAGCTTCCGCGAATAACTCCTTGGCTTTCCCTGATTCAGAAAAAAATTTGGATCCAATATGAGATGTTGCATAGGGATCGCCAAATGCTTCGTTCATTAGAGGCATATATTTCGCCTGAATGGTTAGTGCGTTAGTTTCTGCTTGATTTGAGAACTTATCAACTAGATCTAGAGCGCAGTCTCTGCAGTAGAACATATGCTTATAATTAATACCGTAAATCTCATCTAACTCTTTCCCACACTCATCACAGATGGGCAAAGTTAGCTTGACTCCCAAGCATTTTTTAAATATTTTTCATATATGAGAGTTTTCTTACACAAACTTTCTGCTTCCACATCCAAGACATATCCACCGTTTTCCATCACGATCATCATGAAGTACATGAGTAGTTGTCGTCTTGCAAGAATCACAATGGGACGTTTGAGAGTCCTTAGGAAAAACGTTGTCAGTATAGACATCGTGATATATTTCTTCTTGACCTGTTACAGGATTAACTTTACCCAAATAGCATATTTTGGTTTTTGATCCATCGCCTTCTGTTATCGTCTTTGTAAACTTTCTGGAGAGATTTTGTTCCTCAGAAACTTTTTTTGGAAAGAGTTTTTCAAGATGAGCATCGAATGCTTGTTCGGGAAGCGACTTGAACCTCTCAAGGATTTTTTTCTTCACTTTTTCATCTGTTACCTTATACATGACATTCCACCTTTGCTAAATCTGTTCAAATATGGAATCTAGTCTCTCTTGAGCATTGTTCATCTTCTCAAGGGAGTTATGGCATTCTACACAAATCAAACCTCCACCCATAATTTGCACTCCGCAAGATGGGCAGGCTTGCTTATGACAACGTACACACAATTTAACGTCGTAAGGTTCTTTGACTTGCTGTTGACATGTTGGGCATTTGATGATCATTTTTTGAGCAA
Organism: uncultured Candidatus Bathyarchaeia archaeon; assembly: GCA_964489085.1. Taxonomy (GTDB): domain Archaea; phylum Thermoproteota; class Bathyarchaeia; order 40CM-2-53-6; family DTGE01; genus CAZAXO01. Next base: position 8,047 of record CAZAXO010000058.1, on the reverse strand, counting down.
AATTATTCCAACATTTCTTGCATACACTCTGACCTCTAACTTTTGGCTTTATGTATTCTCGATCAGTGGAGGCTCGACAACTTACACAAGTTTGTTCTCCGCAAATTGTACATAACTGAATAAGGTGTGATGTCATCATTTCAGTAGTTATGGGATTGCCACACCTGCATTTCTTTGTAACAATTTTAATCTTAGTTGTAGGATTGAAAGTATACGGATCTACTGTTGTTTCCATTTCCTGTTTAAATATTGTTTCTCCATTAGGGGTGGTAAATTCCTTTGCTACAGTGGCGATTTTTTGTGTAGGATAATATTCCATTCGCTTAAAGAAATCGTCTGGAAAAGATGTTCGCCATTTTTCTCGGACTGCCTTATCAACCTCATCCTCTTCTTTTCCCAATTCTCATCAATAGTTACTTATCCGATAAACTTTTTAACCTTTTGCCAATGAAACTTGGTAATAGAAGAGTTGGTCTCAATGGAGCGGTTAGAAAAGCTGGTAAAGGTAGTTTCCGGTTATAATGGCAGTAAGCGTATAACGATTCCTAAAGAGATATCTGAGAAGATGGGATTAAAAGAGGAGGACTACGTTATCATTCGCTATGATGGAAACAAGCAGATGATCGTTGCTCCCGCTGTAATTACTATGCGAAAATAATTCTTCACAAATCAATAATTCAATATGTTATCGTTTGTAGGAGAACTGGATTGGAGATTGAAGATCTCGGGTATGAGGAACTTCTAGAGTTTAAGCAGTTTCCTTGCTCAATCTATTTCCACCCCAAAAAATTCGTTACGATCAGTGTTGGGAAAGCTATCGATTCTTATTGGTTGAAGGCTTCGAAGCACTTCTATATTAAAGCGATGGAGATTAAAGGTGATACAGCTATCTACTCACGGCTTCAAGAGATTACGAAATTTATGGAGTATCTTAAACAAAACGTGTCAGAACTGCATTTACAGATGTATTATATGAGTAACATAACACCTCGCATCGCGGTTAACAATTTTAAGCACGCACCTCAGCTTCTAGATTACCTGACTGAATATGAAAAAAGAAAGACAATTTTAACAGGTTCAGGTGAACAAGAAGAGAAGAGAATGGCTGAACAGTTAGATTTCGCAAAAAAAGCTGGCATTTACAATATTGGAATATCCGAGCTTGAAAAAGTTTTGAAGAATATGGCTGAGTTAAGGCAGGAAGGTTCAACTTATACCAAGAAGTATAAGGCAGGTACGAATATTATCCGACAAGTGGCTGAGAAGGGGTATGGTATAGCTCTCCTTTGGACCCTTTCCACGCAAATCTCTATCTGCTCCGAAGATAGTTTTGTTAAAACATTAAGTGACGTTGAGAGCGAGCTCAACAATATTTACAGGCAAAAAGTGAAATCTCGTGCTTATCAGCAAAGTCTGTGGATAGAAGAACTTAAGGAGCCATTCTATGTCTTCTATGCAGAAGCCTGTGGTTTATTCCATCCAGCTTTACGTAAGGTTTATGATGATATACCGATCCTGAAGGATTTTGCGAGAAAGATTGAGGATTGGGTTAATGCACGGCCAGCTTCTCCAATTCATCTTGCAGGTTATTCCGAGGATCCCTCAACCGCTGTCGCTGAAGCGGTAGCAACGTTTTATCGGCAGGTTCCTAAGATAACTGAAAGCCCTGAAAAATTGAAAGATTTAATTACCTTTGAGAAGTGTACTAGGCCAATCTTCTTCGGTTTCTTAGCTTATCAACATGAGGAGAAATTTGAGCTTACAAATTACCCCTTTATCATAGATATCGATGATTTATGCAGACATACCCTCATTACCGGATCTACAGGTGGAGGAAAGACAAGAGTTGCTCAGATCATAGTTGAATCAACCTCATTATATGTTCCGACAATCGTGATTGATCCAGTAGGTGAGTTGACTGGAATGATCAAATCTAATGAGGCGGTTTCCAAAGAGAAAGAGTATGGTCTGCCTCGTGGAGTAGCTTATGATTTCGCGAAAATATATACACTCGATGATAAGGGAATCAAATTTGAAGTTAATATACTTGAAAAACCAGATGTCCCAGATGAACGTCTTGTCGAGGTTGCTGATCATACATCTTTATCGTTATGCGAGTTAATCGATGAAAGTAGGTTACGCGAAGACTTTAGAAATGTCATACTTAACGCTTGGAGAAATAACATTGATCTGGATTTTGATAGCTTCATCGAAGCTGCTCGAGAACGATCAGGTGAAAAAAGAATCGGAGAAAAACTGGAAAGATTATACTCGTACCGATATTTGATGACAAAGAGTAGCTTTACCATAGAAACCTTGATGGTGGATAAGTTATCCATTTTCGATCTTAGTAGTAGGGAATTCAGTGATGAAGTCAAGCTGATGGTTTCCCGATTCATACTAAGAGAATTAACCAACTACTCTATGGATCAACCTCACAGTGATACACTGAACGTTCTTGTTTTAGTGGATGAGGTTCATCGTTACTACGAGCCGGGTAAGCCTAAAACTCCTGCTTTAGCTCTTGAGGCTTTAGTGAAAGAGGGGAGAGGTAAAGGAGTTGGTGTTGTGATGGTGACACAGGCTATCAAGGATTTAGGTGATCTTTTAACGCAGGCAAACCTTCGAATCATGTTAAAGATCATGGAGTCTGAAGTCCAGCATTACTACACTTTGATAGGGGATAGCTCTAAAGCCCGTGGACTCTATGCTTTAGAACCCCGGATCGGTTATATACTATATCGTGGTAAGGGATTTTTCTGTAAGTTTCGACCTACACTGAGTATGCCTAAGGGTCTGGAAGATTTTCAAGATTTAAAACGTCATGCCCTGCCTACTGTTATGATTGAAAAATTTAAAGAAATAGTTTATTCAAAGCCTTTAAAAGAAGAGTTAAAGGAGGAACTTTCCCCCGATCATATTCAAATTCTGTTAATAATTGCTGAGTTTGGGGGAAAAATCAGGAGTAAGAAAAAGATTGTAGATAAGTTTGGGAGAGGTAGAGAAACCACCCTAAAAATAATTGATTATCTATCATACAATGGGTTTGTAAATGAAAAGGAGATTGGAAACAGAAAGGAAATTACACTGAATGATAAAGGCAGACAATTCTTAAATAATTTGAATAAAGAAGAAATATAACCTATCCTTCTGGGTGGAACATTTTTTACAAATTTCTCTAATAAAAACATTTTATCTTTTTTTAGACAATAAAAAAAATTCGATCAAATTTTTCTTTTTTACGTGAAATAAGCTTGATTTACCGCTTTTTATTGACTGTCTATTGTCAGACAATCTACGGACAATTCTGAATTGTCAGACACACATGTGTTTATCTTATTGTCTGCTTTAATGGAATATGATGATCGTTCATGAATCAATGTGATGTATGCAAGAAAATCCTTTATCAACCTAAGCAATGTATTGTTTGTAACGCATTTTTCTGCGATACTCACATTGAAAGTTTTCAATCCCAAAACCTAGGATCTGAATCATTTCAAAAAGAATCAAATGTATACATCTGTAGAGATTGTCTCCAATACATTACAAGAATAAAGAACAAACAAAAACATCTCTGGAGTGAAGAAGAGAAAGTTAAGACTAAAAGCATGGCCGGAAATATAGTAAAGATATTAGGTGCCGCTGGGATAGCCTTAGTCTCAGCTATACTTTTTTTCGCTTTATGGCTATTCAAAAAAACTGCTAAACATGCTACCGAAGATAAAGGTATTACTGATTACGAGATTGAGGGACATTCTTTTAGTGAAGAAGATGCTAAAGGCTTCAGATCTAAGTTCATAGAAGATAATCCATCATTTGAAAAGGAGTCTCTATTCAAAGAGGATGAACCATTCATTAATGATGAGCAACCATTAGTTGAGGAAGAAACGTTCTCTAGAAATGAGATTTGAGACAATCAACCATCTAAGCTAGCTATCAACCATTTAAAGTTCTTATAATGAGAATTAGAAGAACTTAATGCATTTAAAAAGATAGCCTACTAGAAATACATGAGATGAGATCCAAGTCCATATTACAAGTAACCATTGAAATTACCCCTGATTAGATAGTTTACTTCGAAATATCTACTTAGCATATTATAGATTACTTTTACATTAACTTTTATGATTTAAAGTAATGAATGCCTAACAGTATTTCAGTAACTAATTTTATTACAAGCTAGTTCTTTTCACATAAATTGCAAGCACTATTTTATTGTTTAGTAGATTTGTGTTTTATCTTCGAGGTTGAAGGCGCAGTTACCACAGTATTTCTGTTCTACCGGATTCTCTGCTCCACACTTCGGACAGTGAATCACTGAAACCCTCCCCCCTCTTCTCCGATACATCATCACCGCAACCACAACGAGTACTCCACCGATACCACCCACCAACAGATATGACACAGCAGGATGCGCAATGGAAAAACCAGTTCCAGGATCAAAAACATCTCTAGATGAACCAGAAGATAATACTGTACTTTCCTCTACATCAGAAGTCGCCGCAACACTTGATGATGAGGTGTAAGATAAAGAATTCTTCGTCAAAGAAGGCTCAGGACCTACTGTACTCGACGTGACAGTGGGTTGAGCATTTCCCCCATCATTGACACTGAACAGGTAAACCGTATCTCCACTTCCCACAACAATAGTTGAACCATTAGAAGATATCGAAATTGAATTTACTCCATTAGTTGTTTGATAACTCCATAAAGGAGTACCACCTTCCTTTCTGAAGAAATAGACTTCACCTTTATTTTCATAAGTAGTTCCTATAGCTAAATACGATCCATCATGTGATAAAGAGATCGAACTGACAAGGTTATCTGTTGTGTAACTCCATAGTGGAGTATTACTTTCTTGACTGAAAATAAATATCTCGTCAGCAGGATATAAGTGATTTACTGCGACTATGGATGATCCATCAGCGGATATTGCAACTGAGTCTGCTTCGATTGGGGATCTCCATAAAGGATTATCATTTTCTCGACTGAAAAGATAAACTCCGTATTTAAAATAACCTGTAACTGCTACTGAGATGTAGGACCCATCTGCTGAAAGTGCTATTGAATCTATACTTTCTCCAGTATGATATTTCCATACTGTTGTCTTTCTATCTATTGTTTGAGAATTAAAAAGACTAACTTTACCTTCTATTCCACCTGCTGCAATATATGATCCATCTTGAGAAACAGCGACACAACGAACGTGATGATAAGTATTAAATTCACGTACTCGATACTGACTTAGACCATTATAGAGATAAACCCACGTTCTTTTAGCGATTTTCGTTCCTGTTGCACGAATAGAACCATCATGTAATATCGAAATTGAAGTAATATAACCTTTTGTTTCAGTACTTTTTAGTAATGTTCCACTATCACGACAAATAATATAGGCATTATTTTCCTCATCTAATGCTGCTACATATGACTCGTCTGAAGATATAGTTACAAAACTAATCTCACTATCAATTTGATAGCTCCAAAGTAATTGATAACTTGTTTCTTGGGGATAAATAACAAGTATGTAGGACATAAAAATTGTTAGGATAATTAAGGAGATGCTCCTTTTTTTCATTTTTTTCATCGATTTATGAATTATTATATGCACTTTTCCGGTTGATACCTTCTGCATATATAGTTGGAGATGATTTGTCTATGTGGTAAATTCCAGTGTGGTTTCACCTATTTCTATCTTCGTTCCTTTAGTTAGTAGTGTTTTTTCAGATATTTTCTTACCATTTACTACTGTTCCATTGGTGCTATTAAGATCTTGAATGAAATAATTGATTCCATCATAGGATATTTTAGCATGATTTCTTGAAACTTCAGAATCATTAATTACAATATCATTATCAAGTTGTCGTCCAATTGATTGAGGTGAAGATGTTAATGTAAAGTGTTGATTTTTATCCATTCCTTCTAAACAAGTTAGTATCGGATTATAAACTGTTTGAATACCTTCAGGAGAAAGTGTGGTTGATTTAGGTTTTCTTAACCTATCTCTTTTTCTTGGATAGATTACAGCTATTAGTATTGCACTAAATGCTAAGGATACTCCGATGATAATATAAGGTACGGTGTGTAATTTTACTTGTGTTTTTTCTGAGGTTATGCTCGTTTTTACTAATGATTCAGAAGTAGCTGTAATTGATTGTTTTGATGTGACTGTCTCTCCAGCTTCTGTTGCTGTTGTTGATGTAATATCATTTCCTTCTTCTATTTCTTCTTCAGCTTGTTTAATATAGTTAGTTGCATATTGATGTCCAGGAGATAATTCTAAAACTTTATTGAAGATTTTAATCGCTTGGGAATAATGCTGGTTCCAAAAGAGTTCTAGCGCTTCTTGGTATAAGATATCTAACTGTGTTTGTTCATTTCTTATACTAAATTGAGTTAGATAAGGTATAGCAAGGTTGATTGGTAAGAGAAAATTGAATCCTTGTTCCTCTCCACTATAAGTTGTGATACCGATAACTTCACCTTTGCTGTTACATGCTGGACCTCCACTATTGCCTCCGGTAATTTCAGCATTTGTCTGAATCACTTCTAATGGTCCTTGAATTGTATCCATTTCTTTTATAGCACTAATTATTCCATCAGTTGCGGTTGGAATTAACAGACCACTTTCTTCAGTGGTAGCTCCACCTAAATAAGGAAAACCAAGAATATATACAGGATCACCACTATTAACCTTACTTGAATCACCAATACTTAAAATAGGTAATGTATCCTCCGCTTCAATCTTAAGGATTGTAAAGTCTTTTTGACTTTCAAAGTTGATTGCGTCTCCCATCCATACGATATTCGCCTCATAGATTTTCGAAGTCAAATAATCATTAACGCTAACTCCTCTTATCACAGATAACTTCATAGCTTCATTAGAAAATTTTGTTTTTAAATACAACTCATCTAGAATTGTACACCAATCCAGATAATCTAAATCTTGCTGTGATCTAATTTCTACATCTCCCCATAAAAGCAGATCATTTAAGAATGCTCTTTTATAATCTACAACATGTGCATTCGTAATAATATATCCATCAGAACTAATAATGAATCCGCTTCCAAAATATTCTATATTATCAAACGAATTTTGATACCTAGAAATATAAATCCTCTTCTCATTAACTAACAATTCGGATTGAGGTATAGAAATGTCAACACTAAAGACAAGTTTTATACAAATAACTGCAGGCTCGCTTTGCGCTATGACTTCTTGTGATTCTGATACCCCAAAAATTGGGGCAATAGGAAGGCTTAGAAGAAAAATAGAGCTAACAAGGAAGAGTGAAGATACTTTGTTATCCAATATATTTACCTTGTCATCGAATCTTAAATTGTAATTTCACGAGTTCAGCTAAATCGATGGTATCTCCATCTTTAAGTTGTTGTCGACCTTTGTTAGTTATTTCTATATCATTTAGGTATGTTTTATTACCACTTGTTCGTCCTTCTCGTTCTGGTGATGGCTCATCCTCAAGAAAATAGTTATCATCTTCAATAACTATTTTACAATGTTTTCTCGAAATCTCATCACTTTTTTCTGAGGGTACTATATCTAAAAGGTCTTCACGTCCTATCCATCTTGTAGTAGTTATTTGTTCTTCATGACCATTTGGAAAAATAATTATTGCATTCATTATTTTTTGAGAAGGGGGTGTAGCAGCTTTAATTTCAATCGATTTTCCACAACCTTCACAGAATTGAGAGTCTAAAGGATTTTCATGCCCACAATTGCATATCTTAGTTGAAGCTTCAGAGTCTAGTTTTTCTACTTGAGCAACCTGTTCGGGGGGTGAAGTTTCAGATTCTAATGGTGTTTTCGAAGTTAACATTCCACAGAAAGGACAAAATTTTTCTTCTTCAGGTACTTGTTTCTGGCAAGTTGGGTTAGGGCAAATCATTATAATTACCTTAAAAATTATTATTCTTATTTACTATTTATAACTATCCACTTATTTGCTTTAATTATAATTATTAATGAATACATTATTGTTTTAGTAGATTTGTGTTTTATCTTCGAGGTTGAAGGCGCAGTTACCGC
>CAZAXO010000057.1:0-10666 GCA_964489085.1 uncultured Candidatus Bathyarchaeia archaeon | reverse complement strand
GGCACGTTCTCTGAAGTCTTAAGCCTCTATAATTGGAGAATAGGTTTTTCATGGTGGAAGATGGGCTATGCTGCAAGTATGGGGCTATTCACATTATTTTTGATAACAGTTATCAGCTGGGTTTACGTGAAATTCATCGGTAAGGCAATTCTTGGGAGATAAGATGATGAGAAGAAAATCGAATATTAAGCGAATAATTGGGAACTTTGCCACTTATGTTATTCTAATCATCGCCTCTATTGTAGCGTTGTTTCCCCTCTATTGGATAGTGATGACCGCTTTTAAACTTCCAGCTGAGTCCCATTCGATACCTCCCAAATGGCTATTTATTCCTACCCTAAGAAACTTTACTATAGTTTTATTTGAAGATCCTTTCCCTAAATTCCTCTTAAACAGTCTTATTATTGTTAGCTTAAGTGTTCTCATCGTTATCGTTTTAGGCAGTTTTGCAGGCTATGCTTTTGCTCGATTCAAACTAAAACATAGGGAAAGTTTCTTTTTCTTTATTTTAACAACTCGTATGGGTCCACCCATAGCTTTTGCAGTTCCATTCTATATGATAATGAACGGCTTAGGCTTACTTGATTCATATCCAGCTATGATTCTTATCTATACACTTTTTAATTTAGCTTTCTGTATATGGATGACTCAAGGCTTCTTTCAGGAGGTACCCCTAGAATCTGAGGAAGCAGCGATGCTTGATGGATGCTCAAGAATTCAAACGTTCTTCAAGATTGCTTTTCCTTTAGCGTTACCGGGTATTGTAGCTACAGCTATCTTCTGTTTTATTATTACATGGAACGAATTCTTTTATTCAATGATTTTAACTAACTACTATGCAAAAACCTTCACTGTTCATATGCCGTCATTCGTTGGCGCTCCAAGGATTCGATGGTCGGAGATGAGTGCAGCATCTACTCTTGCGATGATTCCGGTGATTGCATTTGCGATTAGTGTAAGACGCTACCTTGTTAGAGGATTAACGATGGGAGCGATTAAAGGCTAGCATTAGCTAGTTACTGAATCAAAGCTCTAATGAACTCTTATTCATCATATTTTCTGCAGATTTTACGAATAGAATCCGGCTGTAAGACCCCCGTCTATAATAAATATTGCACCTGTTGCATATCTGCTCTTATCAGAGGCAAGCCAGATAACCATCTCAGCGATATCCTCAGGTTCAGCGAATCTCCCAAGAGGAATCATTTTACGCATACTTTCAATAGCTTCATCCTTGTTTGGAAGGTTATAATACGTTCTCTTCCATTGGGGAGTTAATGTTTCACCGGGAACTACACCATTCACTCGTATATTATCTTTAGCATACGTTAAGGCCATAGCTTTCGTTAATTCCATGACTCCCGCTTTCGCAGCGCTATACCCATCAACCATTGGGTAAGTCATATAAGCATTAGTTGTTATTGTGTTGATGATCGATCCTCCACCTTGTTTAATCATATGAGGAATAATCTTTCTCGAGACTAAGTATACACTCTTCAAATTAAGATCCATTAAATGATCCCATTCGTCTTCAGTGTTTCCTGTTACAGAATCTTTATTGTCTGTTCTCCAACCTCCTACATTATTGTAGAGTACATCTATCCTACCATACTGTTTGAGTGCATCTTCTACCATAGTATCTACATCTGATGACTTTGTAACATCTGCTTTTAAGAAGATTGCATCGCCGCCCTGATTCTTGATTATACGGACAGTCTCATCTCCACCTTCCCTATCCATGTCAACAACTACCAATGAGGCGCCTTCTTTTATCATTCCTACTGCAGAAGCACGGCCTATGCCCGATCCTGCTCCTGTCACTAACATTATCTTATTATCTAAAGATCCCATAATATCAACTCACCAATATCTAATGTTACAATGGGTGTTAGAGATTTATATTATTTTTTGAGTATTGAGATTTTAACTAGCTCAGCATGAATGTAGCTGTCGTGGCTGGTCAACTGGCATCATAAACGGAAATCCTCTTCCTTAGCAAATTTGAAGCTGTACTTACAGTTCCCCATTTGAAGGCCATTCTAGGAAACGGCTAGCTAACATGGACTGTTTAGATGGATCATAGTCTTAGTTATTCTCGTTGTATACTAATTGTAGATTATTACCTACTCACCATTACAGAGACCAAGAAAAGTAACGTGAAGCTAGTTAATATCATTATGTTTTTACCCTCTAAGAAATATACAGTCGATATATTCTACTAATAGAGATGTATTGAGGCGGGACAGATTGATTTTAAAGAGGGGGCGAAATCCTGAACTCGTATCAAGGTTCTCTAGAACCGTTAACGGGTTTGACGGCTACTTTGTCCTTGATAGTTCACTTTTTGGACCAAGTTGCGGAGGAGTTAGATTATCAGAAGATATAGATGAGAATGAGATTCGACTTTTAGCTCATAACATGACTATGAAAAATGTGTTTGCAGGCATTATCGGTGGTGGCGCTAAATTGGGAATAAAATTGTCTCCTACGAATCCATATAAGAGAGAAGCATTAAGAAATTGTGCAATTACTCTTCGCCCAGTAATCTCTTCACTTCAATATATTCCCAGTCAAGATATGGGGACCACAGAAGAAGATATTCTTTATATGTATGACTGTATAGATGCAATAGATCTGTTGGAGGGAAGCATTCTTTCTACCACAAGAGTTGGTGACTCCTTACCTCAGATTATGACAGCTCACGGAGTCGCTACAGCTTTAACAACAGCTATTGAATATCTGAAATGGAATCCACCACTTTCAACTGTGGCGATCGAAGGTTTTGGAAGGGTTGGGAGTTGCATCGCCTCTGAACTAGCTGAGCAAGGCTTTACGATAACAGCAGTATCGAATAAGAATTGCATGATCTTTCATCCCAGAGGATTAGATATTGCAGAACTTTACACGTTGAGAAGGAAATATGGCGAGAAAAGCTTAGAAATGTATGCTTTAGATGATAAGGATATTGAGTTATGTGATCCCACAGAGATATTTAATGTTGAAACCGATATTTTGATTCCTGCAGCTAAAATCCATGTTATCAATAAGGATAATATGCATCAGATTGAAAATAGGCTTATCGTTCCATGTGCGAATAATCCTATCGATGAAAGAGTGGAAGACTATTTATATGATAAGGGAATCATCGTCGTACCAGATTTCGTTTCAAACGCGGGAGGGGTTATCTCGGGAATGGCTCATCGACTCGGTAATCAGATACCCGAGATAAAGAGAATCGTAGAAGAGATTATCTACAACAATCTAACAACGATATTGAAAAAAATGATTCACTTGAAGATGCCATTACGAAAAATCGCTGAACCAATTGTAAATGAGAGGATACAGAAAGCGTTACGATGCAAACCATTTATCTATAGATATTTCATGGAATACTGGTACCCCTACCTTATCCATCCAATTACTGTCAAGCGGTTCTTCTGGTATGTTAATAAGAGACTCGTAGCTTGATTACGTTTTCTCTGTTTTGATACCTTTCCCGATAATCATTTCAGAGAGATGGTTCAACCAAGTATCCATACCTTCAAGACGAAAAAACAACTCGAGAAGAGGTTTAAGAAATCTATTCTTATATCGTTTAAGTGAACTGGTTGTATACTGTTCACTCCACAGATCTAACCACCTTAACTGCTTAGGGAAAAGGTGATAGCCTCTTACCTCAACATCATCTAAACCATAGTCTTCCAATATTTCCTTGAAGAATCCCGGTTGGAAATGTATCTCATAATTCGTGTACTTCTGAAGGACATTTACCATATGAAGAAGACGATAAAAAAAGTGTCGGAGCCAAATATTTAGGAGATTGGGCACTCCCACAATGATGCTACCCCCTCTCTTCGTTACCCGAATCTGCTCTTGGATACACCGTTCCCACTGGTGGACATGTTCAACGCTCCCAAAACTACAAGTCACATTAAAACTTTCATCTTTAAATGGTAAACTTCGAAAATCTCCATGAATAGGAAAAGAATATTGACTCAGATGTGACTGTTCAATATTGTGTACCGCCTTCCGTATAATCGATGAAGCGATATCGATGTAGTAGACTGGAATCGCCTTACACATAAAATGATACCCGTAACGGGTCCAGGTAGCCTCATTATACATATCCAACTTTAAAATTTTTGATCCTACTTCAATGGGAATCCATTTATCTAAGATCCTCTTAACCAATGATCGGTAATATATGTCACTTAGTGTTGGAGCAGTTTGTCTTAAATGGAACGAGGTCTCTCCGATCTTATCCCAGAAATCAGGGAGATTACGATCATCTACTTGATAATTACGTCCTATCATATACGGCATATACAGTATCACCAGTATGGGTGTGAATAAGATCTATACCTATTTACTTCTTAAGCGTTATCTGACGAAAAATACTTTGATTATCTAATAGTTGAGGAGTACTCTATTTTTTCAGAATGGTAGAAGGAAGAGCTATTCATCTTCAGATCGTTCTTCATCCATTTCATCTAAGAATTCGCATAAATTTTTTGGTTAGATGTATGCGTACAAGCCATATCAGTAGAAGTAACACGAGGTATGATGTTAGAGGTCTTGGTATATAGAGCAGGGCAAAGTTGAAGATTACAAATGCGAAGATGTCTCTTCTTTTCTGGATGAGTAGAACGAGGAAAGGTGTTAAATGTGCTAGATAATATTTATAGACGTGTAGAAAGGTAAAGGGTATTAGCAGACTCAGCAGCAGATGCCTAGTTAACAACTTGTCCTCATCTCCGTGGTATGCTCTATACAGTAAGAGTCCATAGGTGATGAGGAAGATTATTTTGAAGATGAGATCTATCTGTGAATACCATTCGGGATTGGCGCTGGTAAAGAGGAAGCTCGATAAAAGGTAGAGAGGGAGGGCGAGGGTTGCAGGCGCGTTTAAAGGAGTGAGCGTTATCTGCCTTCCATCATGCCAATAATAGGTGTAGATGTCCGTCGTTAAGATAGTGGGAGGATGAGGAAATCCTAGTTCGTAGTAGTTTACAGGTAAGACGCCCCATAGATTCTTAGGGATGCGTAGCAGCGAGTAAAGGTATAAACGGGAATCAAAAAAAATATAGGGAATCGAAAAGAGTATGACCATAGATGCTACGATCAGGAGGTATTCCCCAATCCTTCTATACGACTGTCTTTTTCTGATGAAGAATAGAATTATGGGGAAAGCAAGAAAAGTAGTTTGTTTTAACAAGATGGATATCGCCAAAGTTATCGAAGAAACTTTTAAGCGTTCTTTTAGCAGAAGATAGGTTGAAACAAGTAAAAAGAAGGTTGACAGAGACGGGTTCAACCAGAGATAGTCAATATACGCTAGGTTGATTGGGGCGATGATGAATAGGAGTGAGGACATTAAAGCGATCCGTCTATTGGAAAACTGTTTTGCAATCAAGTATACCGGTACTACTATCAACGCGTCTGAGATTACCAGGGGGAGGGCCATTGACCAGAAATACGGGAGAAAAGAGAAGAATGTTAACGTGTACAGAAAGAGGGGAGGATAGGGGTAGGCGAAGTCTCGGTAAGGGATAAATCCCTCCTTAAATACTTGGACCCGGGAGGTGTAAAAGTAAGCATAATCTTTGAAGCCCTCGGATATGGGTAAGGAGATTCCTCTCTGTGTTAATTCAATACTTAAGATGAAGATGAGAGATTTGACGCCTATACTAATCACTAGAAGAGTTATTATATCAAGTTTTACAGATAAATTCTCTCTAATGTTCATCTCAACTATCCGTTCATGTTATACTTTCTTATTAACGCTATAATTTAATGCCTATAGGTGTTATTTCCTACATTTAATTTGAGAATTATTTTTTGGCTGACTTATTCATTAACTGAATAGTATACCTAGCATCACTTAGCTAATTAGAGTATTCTTCGTAGAAACACTTCTTTTTCTTTGTCTTTTCATAATAAATACTATTATAATGACAATCGCTACTAGGAATATTACTATTATTAGAGGATTCAATACGATAAAGGAAATAAAATTATGTATTTGAGCAAACTGTTGGGGAATAACAAAGGATTCTGTTTCACTGGTGTATAATATATCTCCGTTGTCTTGAAGTGTGGCTCTCACGATCCATCCGCCTGAGGCTTCCGGAGAAAAGTCGTCATGAAAGTCTCCGTTTGAATCCACGGTTACTTGTCGAGTAATTTTTTCACCTTCTCCCCCTTCATAATATAGGGTGATCTGTGCTCCTTGTTTTGGCGGCGTCATCGTACCTGCTATCTTAGCTGTTCTTCCTTCAATTGAAATAGAGAGTTCTAATGGTGCCTTTTCTATAGCTAATGGAATCTCTTTGGTGTGTGTTTTCTCTCCTCCCTTCGCTTCTACAGTTAAGGTATAGGCGCCTATAGTCGCTGATGAAGGCGCCTCTATCGTCAGGACCGATGTGAATGGAGGAGTATCTGAGGATGGAGTGAATAGTGATGAAACGTTGGTGGGAATTCCTGATACCGATAAGGTGACTTGTTGGTTGAAATCAGCTATGGACACCACTTCTATCAGCAAGGCTGTTAGCGAATTCTGTGTCACCGATATCTTTTTGGAAAGAGGGATTAACTCGAAGTCTTTCTCAATTATAATGAGAGTCGCTGTAGCTGTCCTGGTTATGTCCTCTCCGGCAACTGTCAATGTGAAGTTATACGTACCAGGAGGTGATCCTGTAGTGTCAAGAATCAATTCAGTTGTGAAAGGTAGTTCTCCTGAAGATGGAGAAAAAAGGTAGGAAGTATCCTCGGGTAAACCTGAGAGACTCATAGATAACGACGGCAGTGAACCAGCCTCTACTTGTATGATAGTAACTGTATAAACCGCTTCTTCTCCAACATGTATAATCTTTGAAGGTGAATAAAAAATGATATTAATATCAGGTAATGAACTATCGGTACTATTTGCTTGAATGAGATCAATGTCATACCTGCTAGTAACGAATACAGATACCCAAATGATGAGTATTACAAGGAAGAGATTAGTTAACTTACTACTCAAATCTTAGAATCTCCTCTAACATCCTTTCACTTTATATCTGTTAATAAGCCATATCGTTATGAAAGAGGGGATGAATAAAGTTGAAATTGCAAATGTTGCCGTTCCTACACTCATTATTTGTGATATTTTAAAGATCTCTCCTAGCAGTATTAGAAATCCTGATCCTAGCAGTATCACTGTATTATACAGTAACGCTTTCTTCTCAAAGTTTACTCCTTTTCGCTTCCTCCTGAGTATAATTGAAGATGCTGCTATAAGCGGGGCTAGGTAGACGCTGCCAATTAATAAGCAAGCTACTAATCCTGCCATAATCACCGCGTATTCCAGATTGATATTAAACAAGGAATATACGTGAGATGAAACGTGAAGGATACCAAGGAGAGG
This sequence comes from uncultured Candidatus Bathyarchaeia archaeon, assembly GCA_964489085.1. GTDB lineage: Archaea > Thermoproteota > Bathyarchaeia > 40CM-2-53-6 > DTGE01 > CAZAXO01. The sequence continues at coordinate 3,261 of CAZAXO010000057.1, read as the reverse complement.
ATACAAGGTCCCGCGCATCACCATTCTAATCAAAGGATTCTGTGAAATAAAGTGAGCAACTGTTGGACTGAAACTGTAATAGACTGCATTAAAGACTAACATGAATTGGCTCCCCGCAAACGTGGAGAGCACCCTGCTGTCCCGAAACGTTCTTAAAAACTGAACCTCAGGTGTTAACGCAGAACCAAAGGATGCCGACGCTATAAAACAATCAAATGGTCCCCCATCTCCTCCAACTTCCACTTCTGATGTATATGAATAACAGGACGTTCGTGTCAAGGTTAAGATCGAATTCCGTGAGATTGTTATAGTAGTACTATACCACCTTTCATATGTTCTTGTAACGATTGTAGTAATAGTTGTCGCCACATAGGTTCTACTTACCGTTGTATATGTTTGCATAGGTTCCCTCCTCATAATAATATATGGAGTTATAGGGCCCCATACTGTTTCATATCTTACACGATATTTTGTGCGAGTCACTGGAACATCTACATCAAGAACTTGGTGCTGATATATTAGCTGATTATCATATTTGGTCGACAAACTTGGAACAGTCAATGTTGCTCTACCGTGTATTGTCGTAGTTACGGTTTGGGTAGGACATGACTGATAGGTCATAACTTCCTTCTTTGCATGTACTTCTTCCATACCTTTAAGGTCTGGTTGATTGATTGTGGAGTTTGGGATAATACCTAATGTGATGAGGATAATAAAGATCAGGAAGAAAGCTTCCGGTAAAAAACGAGCACGCATAATAACTTCTCCTTACGTCCCACTTATTAACTTTAACAGCAGTATCTAATTGATTTTAGATATAAATAGCTTTGTACATGCTTTAATTCTCTAAGAATTCCTTTAAAATAAGCTAAGGAGTATGATCAACATTAATGGATTCGTAGTTGAATATCTTTATTGTACATTCAAACTATAGTAAGTAACTCTATTAAGGTTACGTATTAGTTTAATCATTTTGGTATTTATAGGAACGTATCGAGTTTTCTGTAGTTGATGGGGCAGATTTTGGTGAATTCGCAGTATCGACATTTCCATCTCTGTGTGGTATCGACGACGCGGGCTTCTCGTTTGCCGACCCAAAAATCTTTAGCGAACAAGCAGTTACTGTTTAACTCATGCGCATTAAAGTGGAATCGTTCTATTCCTATGATGTCTTTTGATGCTTGGTGTTCGTAGCGTACCTCAAAGACGTTATGTATTTCATGGAATTGCCTGAATAAGGTAAAAACAGCTTTTGCGAATGTTGCGATGTTCGGTTCTATGTATTCTCCTGCATCTTGTAGTTGAGTTTGTAGATCGGGGGTTATGCAGCTTTTTTTGTTTAAATTATAGAATTTTAGGAGGTCTTGACTGGTGAAGGTGCCCTTGGTTATTTCATCGAAGAGATATTTGTAGAGCATCAATTGGAATCGAGTGGTTCGTTTTTGTGCTTCAGTGGGCATGCGATTGCGTCGTCTTGTTTTGGTGTCGACGATCTTTAGGATTCCTTTGTTGAGGATGAGCTCGTCGATGACTCCTACTACATCTAGGGAGTGGATGGTGCCCCAGACGGGTATTTCTCTGGTCATCCCTTCTCTTGAAAGCGTTTGTAAGCCAACGTAGCAATTGTGCAGTTTAAGAAGTACTGTGTCTTCGAGTGTTTTGGGTTCAACATCGATGAGGATCGCGATTTCCTCGTGTAGATCTTGGTGTCGTTGTTCACCTTGCTCCATTTCAACGGTTTTTTTCCGGCCTTTGATGAGGCTGAATTCGAGTTGTTTTTCGCACCACAGTTGAGAGGCGAGGTCCGTCACTTTCAATCCGTGTTGCCGATATTTTAGGGGGGACGTGGTGATTCTAGACACCTCGAATAGCTTTGTCTTGGTTTACGAGTTTACTGATGAAGGTATTTATCTACCAGTTTATTTCTGTTTCTTTTTTTGTCCTCTGATATATTAAATATTTGATGAATACTAATTAAAGATGTGAATTCTTTGTGAAGGGGTATGGTTAGGTGCGTTGAAGAAGTTACAGATACAGATTGATACGGATAAGAATGCTGAGGTTGTTTTTACGGTTGAGGTGGCAACTCAACAATTTCAGTTGTATCTCAGTTCCTTTGATCAGTTGAAAGGAGTATACCAGAAGGATTTACATCGGAGTTTACGATCCTCGTTAGGGTTCAAGCGCGTTGATAAGAGCGAATTAGTGAAGAATGATAAGAGTAGGACTGTGTCGTACACGTTTCGCTGGAAGAAGTGCGTTGAAAAAGTTGGTGGCGCTTATAGGTTTCATTTGAAGAAAGTAGCGTCTGCGAGTAAGATTTCTCGTGGTATTGGATTGTTGGATCTGCTTGAGATTAGGTTGCCTCAATCGGCTTCTCTTGTTTCTGTTCAGCCTGAACCATCAAAACGTTCAGGGAATACGGTGGTGTGGGCTGATTTTGATTGGAGTCGGGATCTTAAGGTGGAGTTCTCAGGAGGTAGTAGGTGAAATGGGAGCGGCGGGAATCTATCTAGATTGTCGGTTTCAGCTCTTTTTAGGTGAGGAGAAGGTTGGGGATTCCACGTTTTATGATGATGAGCAGGTAGAGCCGTTATCGGCTCGTGAGATTGCATCGATGTATCAGCCGATTCTGTACAAGGAGACGGGGCGGGTTGCTCCTCCTCCTGAGGCGTTGTACTATCGTGTTATTGCGAATCATGCTGTTCTGTGCATACAGTATTTTGGGTATTGGGCGGTGCAGTTTTGGCCATCGTTGTTACAGCAGTTTTCGTTGCAGCATGTCTATGATTATGAGCCGATTCTACTGTTCACTGAGAAGATTGGGCAGCTGCCGTTCCAGGTGGTCTTTAGTGGAGGGGATATGCTGAGGGGTTTTCACTGGGTTGAGGTGCATACCTCGGATGAGTATTTGTATACGTCGATTCCCTATCTGAAGATTACCACGCCGATTGCTTCTCGGTGTACGTACCCCTTTAGTTTTCGGGGCACACGGGAGACCACGGAAGAGCTGCGAATCTATCAGATAGCGGACACTTTATATCCGAAAGTGTCTACTGCAGGGAAGTTTGATGGTACGCGATTGAAGCTTGCTATAGCGGAGTATCATCACGTCTATAGCAGTAAAAAGTCTCGGCGGAAGCCGTTGGCGGATCCTCCTCTTCGCGTTCTCTCTGATGCGGTGTTAACGCAGTGGTATAAACGCTATTTTGTGGAGAAGGCGGTTGAGCCGTTTCAACATGACGTCAGCGATCCCTACAC
>CAZAXO010000056.1:0-10792 GCA_964489085.1 uncultured Candidatus Bathyarchaeia archaeon | reverse complement strand
CCCTTATTCTGTCAAGCGAAGGTGAGGGAAATTCTGGGTATACCCGATGATATTGAGCCTCAGGCTCTAATAACCTTGGGATACCCAAATGAAAAGCCAGAAGCCCCTCCTAGACAACCATTAAAAACTATAGTGTATCAGAATCATTGGAGATGTAGTGGATGATTACTGCTCTCGCTGGAGGGGTTGGAGCTGCAAGGTTCCTTCAAGGATTGATTAAGCTTCTTCCTGACGATACGTTAACTGTGATTGTTAATACAGGAGATGATATCGATTTTTATGGATTACATATCTCTCCCGATATTGATATAGTCATGTACACATTGGCTGGCCTCGTTGATGAAGTTAAAGGATGGGGAATTGATAGAGATACTTTTAACAGTATTCAAATGCTTCAAAGATATGGCTACAAAACCTGGTTCAAGCTAGGTGACAAGGATCTTGCAACACATATCCATAGAACTTATCTTCTTACCAAGGGATTTAACCTATCTGAAGTAACTGCTCGACTAACTAAAGATCTAGGACTGAAGATGAAGATACTACCGATGACCAATGAAAAGTTTGAAACCATGATTATAACAGATAAAGGAAGAATGCATTTCCAAGAATATTTAGTAAAGAGAGGCTCTCAGGATAGGGTGATTAATGTTGAGTTCGAGGGAATCGGAAAGACTCGCCCTGCCCCAGATGTTATAGATTCAATATATAATAGTGAGGCTATAATTATCTGTCCTAGCAACCCTATCGTAAGTATCGGCACCATCCTCTCCATAGATGGAGTTAGAGATGCATTGAAGGAGACGAAGGCTCAGGTGATTGCGGTAAGCCCCATAGTTGGTGGAGCGCCTATCAAGGGGCCCGCTGATAAGCTTATGCGCGGTTTAGGATTAGAGGTTTCCGCTTATGGAGTAGCTTCCTTTTATAAGGACTTTCTTGATGCTTTTGTTATCGACAATAAAGATATGACAGATAAATCTCGGATCGAGACTGTTGGAGTACAGGTAATCGTAACAAACACAATCATGAAACAATTACAGGATAAGATAGATCTTGCAGAAACTGTTTTAAATTTGATAAGTGTTAGTAACAATAATCCTGTAAAATGATCTTATAGTAGCTAAAATATCTTCTTTACTATTAAAGACTCTAGAGAGTTTTATTATTTATCCAACTAGTAATAAGAGTATATCAATCTATATTTTTATGTATTTACTTTGAAATACTCTATCTCATAGATCGCTTCTAATTGTAAAGGATAACTGTAAAACTTAAGAACTACTGATATACTATCTAGATATAATACTGTAAAGGAGAAAGATATCAGAATGGTTAAGAAATGTCCGCAATGTAGTTCAAATAATCGTGATGATGCGGTTTTCTGTTCTCAATGTGGAACGTCATTTACCCAAGCTGGTGTTCACGTTTCATCTGCTACACCTCAGCCATCTGTAAAACCCGTGCCTACCATGCGAACTGTCTCTCCAACACCTATAACAGCTCCTCCCGTAAGGGTTCCTCCGCCTGGAATGTGTTTTTACCACGTAAATTTACCAGCAGTTTATGTCTGCAACCGCTGCGGTAGACCAATCTGTCGTGATTGTGCGAAAGCGTATGGAGACCTAACGCTCTGCCCTCAATGTTATATCGCTGTGCCACCACCTACACCACCACCTATGTTTCATATGCCCCCTCCTCCAGAACCACTTCAGCCTCCTTCCCGCGCAACGTGGGGATTTATCCTCGCGTTGGTAGCGGCTATTTTAATCATCATAAATGCTGCAGCATTATTATCCAATGGTTTCTATAATTCAATTTCAGGGATATTTCCGTGGATAGCATCGTTCGCACCATTTCCTCCATGGATGCTTGTATCACTTGGTGTCATACTTGGTGTAATAGTTGCGATAGGATCAATACTTATGATCCTAGGATATGGAACAATAGGCAGTGTCGTCGTGTTTCCAGCAGCTGTAATAAGCTTGATAATTGGAGGCGGCTTCATAGCTGGATTTCTACTTGGAATTATCAGTGGGATCCTAGGGATGCTTGGAAGATAGCAGATCTAGACTCTATTTAATACAAAAAGTTAGATAGATATACTAAGCATACTCTATAGTATAGTAAATCGCGAAACTTAGGCTTTTTCTTCACTTATTTTTAGTAGGATCTGACGTATTATTCTTTATTAGTCTCTTTTGGCGCAGCTGTTTTCCTATCATCTGCATTTTTTTTCTTTTTTTTCTTTTTCACCATACGTTGTTTACCCAAATATTATACCTCTTTTTATACTAAGAAACAATACAATAGTATAGAGCTATCTAAATCTATTCATATCGAGTAATAAGTATAAAATCAACATTTCCTCTTTTATGATCGAATTGAAAAAATTGTAGTAATTAATTTGATATGTCAAGTTTGTCAATAATCATGAAAGAAAGCATTCAATTTTGATGCTACTGAAATACTCGTTGAATGATCTATATTTTGTAGAATAGTAACTAGCTACATCTATGTACAATTGATTTTTCCATAGAATTAATAATATTTTCTTTGTGGTAACTGATTATTAGAGTAATATGTCCGATGAATTAGAAGAGCAGCATACATTAGTATCATAAAATATTTTTCACGTAACTTATGAAGAATTAACTAAATCATATTATCAATTCATTTTACAATAGTTAGCTTTTTTAAAGTGGTGCATGTAATGAGTGAGAATACCGTGTATTGTGTGTATTGCGATGCTGAAAATAGGGCTGATGCTGAAAGATGTGTTAACTGTGGTAGAATATTAGATTGGACCGCTGGGGACGATTCACCCTCAGACTAGTTTTATCATTAAAGTCTACTAGTCTTCTTCTTTGATAACCTACCTTAAAAAAAAATTATGTATTGTTTGTAGGTAGTTATCTTCATTGAGGTGGTAATCGATGATTATTGAAGTTATTCCGAAAATCAACATTGGATCATTAACAAGCTTACAGGAGACTAGAAAAAGTTTAGTTGTTACCCAAGAAGCGCCTTGGAAGATGGTGCAGAACGATATAGATCTACAGAACCTGAAATTACTCTTTGTAGAAGATGGTGAACGAAGATTATTTAGAGAATGTAAGTCAGCGGGTGTCCTCTGTAATCGAAACTGTTTATGGTATAGGTGGAAGAGTAACGATTGATACCGCTAAGTATATTGCGAATACAAAAAAGTTCGAGCTCATCGTTATTCCAACAATTCTTTCGAATGACGCGTTTTTGGTATCTGAAACAGCTATCAGGAAGAATGGTGTTGTCACTTACATAACAACTAAAAAAGCTGATATCGTATATATCGATTTAGAAGTTATTTCTAATGCACCGAAGCGTATGCTAGCTAGCTAAAAGCGGCGCTTCAATAGATGAAATAATTGAAACTTTACTTCAATTACCCAAATTTTTGAATAACTATAACTTCAGATATTCTATCATATATAGCGATGCACTTAATCTATCTCGTAACGAATTAGAAACTATCGTAACTAACATCCTGAGCTAATATGAGCCATACAAGAATTCTTGAGGATAACTAGAAAGGCAGCAAGGATTATCTACTAACAATAAGTAGCATATACCAATACTTGTAATAATTACATATCACGCTATGAATTCATGTAATATTTCACGTAATTCTTGTGGGGTTCTCAAATTATATCGAGCATGTGAAGATCCCAGTCCAATTTTAATAGAATATGCTTCCTCGGGGAGAACAGAAAAAGTATCTTCATCAGTGATATCATCTCCAACTGCTAAAATAAAATTCCACGTCTTCTTAGAAATCCAGTGTAATGCTGCTTTACCTTTCGTAATGCTCGTATTCTTCACTTCGATAACCTTATTTCCCTCTAAAACTCCAAGATCAGTATCAGCAATGAGATAAGTGAGAGTATCACTCAATTCTTTAGCCCTGATATAACTTAACTCGGGGTCAGCTCTTCGATAATGCCAGACAAGAGAGAACGACTTCTCTTCAATAAAGGATCCCGGGGTTCTATCAACATATACTTCTAGAATCGGTCGGATCTCCCTCTTCCACTCATTCCGCAACGGCTCCAATAAGTCCCATGATTTTCCTTTTTCTTTTAGCCAAGTTCCATGCTCAGCAACCAATCCAACATTAAGTCTACCAAACCATTTTTCCAGGGAATTCTTCTTCCGTCCACTAATCAGAATAACCTCGCTTTCATTGGCTAACTTTTTTAATAATTTCAAGAGACTTTTATCAGGTTTAGCTTTTTCAGGTATTGGAGCAAAGGAGGTAAGGGTTCCATCATAATCTAAAAGAAGTAACCTTTCATTACGTTCTGTTTTAAGGTACTTATCTATAATCTTCTGTTTTCTATTCTCTATCAATCTTTTTGTATCAAGTTCATGTTGAAGCTTTTTAACGGAGACTAGATTGTCGATAAAATCTTTTGCCCATCGTTCCACAGTATATCTTTTTAATCTTTTCTGCATTTCTTTGGTACGTCTTCTAATTTCTTTATCAGCTAATGAGAAAGCTTCCTTCAGTGCATTGGAAATCATTCGCGTATCATTCGGATTTATGATAATTGCTTCTCCCAACTCCTTTGATGCTCCCGCCATCTCACTGAGAATTAAGACACTCCCCTCATTTCTTTTAGTCGCCAAGAATTCTTTCGCCATCAGATTCATACCATCTCGTAGAGGAGTGATAAGAGCAACATCTGCCATAGTATATAAGGCGGTTAACGTCTCAAAAGATAGGAACCGATAAAGGTAAAATATTGGTGTCCAACCGATGGTTCCATACTTACCATTAATTTTTCCAACCAGTTCATCAATCTGTTGCTTTAAGAGTTGATACTCTTCTACTTCTACACGTGAGGGAACAGCAACAAGAATTAAACTTGCTTTTCCTTTAAACTCTGGATTCTCATGTAAAAAGAGATCAAATGCTTTTAACCGTTGAAGAATCCCTTTTGAATAATCTAATCTATCAATCGATAAGATAATTTTTCGATCTCCTAACTTTTTATTAAATCCTCGTTTTATTCTTTGCACATTCTTATTGGAGGCAGCTGATGCAAACCTTTTATAATCGATTCCCATTGGAAAAACATCGACTTTAAGGAAGTAGTCTTCCGTCTGAATTTGTCCAAACGTATGTTCTATTCCTAATATAGTACGTATACTACTTAGAAAGTGACGTGCATAATCATATGTATGGAATCCTAAAAGATCAGCACCCAACATTCCTTCAAGAATTTGATTACGGAATGGCAGGAGACGAAATATTTCAGATGAGGGGAAGGGCGTATGAAGGAAGAATCCTATCGTAGTATTTGGTATCTTCTCACAAATCAGCTGAGGAAGCAGCATTAGATGGTAGTCATGAATCCAGATCATATCATGTTCTTCAACTACTTCAAGTAGAGAGTCACAGAATATCTTGTTCACATGTTTATAAGATTCCCATAAGTCTTCATCATAGATTGTATACTGTGGGAAGTAGTGAAAGAGTGGCCATATCGTATTATTACAAAAACCATTATAGTACTCATCGATATCTTTCTCTGACAAATAAACAGGATAACAGCGAAATTTACTCCGTAATTTCTTTGTTATATTATCTTTTTTATCGATTTCATCTATTGTGATTCCCGGCCAACCAATCCATAAACTATTATATGATTTATAAAACGACTTTAACCCTGTTGCTACCCCACCTACACTCTGCTTAAAACGTACTTTATCTCCACGCTTTTCAACACTGATAGGTAACCTATTTGATACTATCAATAGGCGTTTCATTGGTGATAAGTCCTTTTGCATCAGTAAGATAGAGAAGCTAATAAATTTTTTAGAGAAGGAAACTTATCCATGAAGTATGATTTAAAGGGTTAATCTTACTAAATAACAGATAAGCGTTTTATTTTGGTTAATATAAAAGATTACTTTTTAATTGGTGACTTGCATACCGCTGCACTTATTTCAAAATATGGGTCAATTGACTTGCTTTGTTACCTCATTTCGACTCCCCCAGCCTTTTGCTTGATTATTAGATGAAAATGAAGGAGCGTTTAGTATACACACTAATGGTTGCACAATGAGCCCAAATTATGTAGCAAATACAGCGATTGTAGAATCTATTTTTAAAAACGGAGAAAGTGAATTTCAAGTAAGAGACTTTATGGCTACTTATCCAACAGATACTTGTGATACACACTTTCTAATTAGAAAGATTAAGGGATTATCGGGAAACTCAAAAGTTGTTTTCACCTTTGAAGCAAAACCTGATTATGTGCGAAAAAAGATTCATTTTGAACAAAGCGGAGATATATTATCAACAGTAATGGATGATCCGAAATTAATTCTGCATATAACTAAGGGAATGCGAATTCACACTAATGATAGTAAATATACTTTTGAGATGAAGTAAAGAGTGGAGAGATAAAACCAATCGTTCTTGAAGAAACTCAACAACCATTTTCATGTTATGTTGGAGAAGAATTTGAGGAACAGACAAGGAAATTTTAGGATGACTGGATTTCAAAAGGAAGTTTTCTTAATTTTTTTCAAAAACAGATGATCCGTTCGGCAATCACTCTGAAACTGTTACAGTTTTACCCGATTGGAGCTCTTATTGCAGCTTTAGCAGCCGTGAGGAAATATGAGGAGGCTCTTCACAAATATACGTCACTTGAAAAATATTTTAATTCCCATGGTCTCCTCTCGGAAGAAAGTAATCCAGAAAGTGGAGAATACTTAGGGAATTATCCCTAAGCCTTTTCACATCTTGGATTAATTCTCGCTGCTTATTATATTCATAAATATAGATAAGAATTCAATTTATCCGCTGTTAGATGACTGGATGATATAAAAATGATAGGGCTATCTTCAACTCATATTTTTTTCAATTAATTCAAGATGTATATTCAGGTAATCTCGTAAATGTCTGGTAATTAAAAAATTTCTTTGGATATGTTCTCTTCCCTCCATTCCAAGAAGTCTAGCGAGATATGGACGTTTCAAAAGATAGACAATTTTCTCCGCTGTCTCCTTAATATCATCCACTAAGAAGCCTGATACTCCGTCAATGACTTGAAGAGGAATTCCACCTGCTCTCGTCGCTACAACAGGGACCCCTTTCCAGAGAGCTTCAGTAACAGATAAACCGAATCCTTCTCTTAATGATTTCTGTACCACAACGCTTGATGCTCTTTGTAAAGCATTTACCTCAAGGTCAGCAACTCCATCGCGATTTGTTAACACATATATACCGCTCAAATTCTCAGCTTTTTGTAAGGTCCTCATGTACCATTCTTCTCCCTCAGGATCATCATCAGCCATGCCCCCGATCAAAAGAAGTTGGGTTTCAGGAATCTTCTTCTTAACTAACCTGAAACAGTCTATTACTCCTAGAGGATCTTTCCAATAATCGAAACGCGCCACTTGAGTTATGATTGGTTTTTCTGGATTAATATCAAATCGTTCAATGGTGTGAAGTACTTCATCAGGGCTTATCAATTTATTTTTCTCAGATAAGGGGTCTATAGATGGAGGGACAATGAAATATTTTTTATGGCTTACATCTTCATGAACATATCGGTCAAGAGAAAAGATAAGCGCATCATATTGCCTGATAAATTGTTTAAGGTAACTCCAATATTGAACGTTTGCATCTGTTATGTCGATGTGGCATCGCCAAATAAATTTTCTTACATCATTTTTTAGATATTCGATTAAGGGAGCAGGTTGTGGATCATGAATAAAAATGACATCTGATTGACAATCTAAAGTATCCGCGTACATTGTATTATATTTCTGGTGGATCTTCTTCATAGAATTAGTTAATTTAATCGACATACCTTGAAGAGCGTTATGAAATTGTTTTGTCACTGAAAAAAATTCAGGCGCGCCTGTCATCACATGCCAGTGCACCTTTAACCCCACTGAATTTGCGAGGGGAACCAGATTCTGTAGAATCTCCGCTACTCCTCCTCCAACTTTAGTAGAGTTGATATGTGCTATAGTTGCTCCTTCGAGTCGACTTGCTAAGTCCTTGATATCGGAGATCATATCTTGACCGATAATATTGGCGTATTGATCGAGTGATTTAGTTATAGTCAAGTAAATCAGTCAACTCTTTACCTTCAATATTTTGCTCGTTCCTATGGAGTATGCTATTAGAAGAGAAAATAGATAATATATAAATTAGTTTAATACACTAGATAATGTGAGGAACTTGTATTTTGTCTACTGATGAATCATCTAATACAGCATTAGATTTAGCTTATACAAAAAAGATTTTCTCTGCGCATATGAATTCACCTCTCTTTATAGGATTGAGTATTTTGGCCAGTAATCGTGGTATCTATAGACTTACAGTAACTGATTCTCGTAGACAGGTACGAGGGATTCTTTCGGGTATACAAATCCTTGAGACAGTTATGGGTAGAAGAGGAGTAGGGATAAAAAAAAGAGTAGGAAAAAATTTTGAGATACTCTTTCGACAACCTATACGGTTCTTTATCAATGAGTATATGCATAAACTCTCATACACAATTCCTCTCCATGGATTACTCTCATATATAGCAGAAAACAATGTAGGTCATATAGTCTTGGTAGACGAACTGAATACGCTTCGAGGCGTCGTTACTGAACGATGCATCATAGACAGATTAGAAGCGGAGAATTTCGGTATCAAAGTGTCTGATATTATGACTTCCCCGGTTTATACTGTAAACCCAGTTCATACTATACTAGATGTGATCGATATTATGTCAGCTCATAGAATTCGAAGAGTACCGATACTTGATGAGGAAAACGTAATCGGAATCGTAACAGCTACAGATATACTTCGACATCTTATGCTCTCTGAATATCATATAGAGGCTATCCTTTCAAAGAATGATATTAAACAATTCTTGACAATTTCAATTGGAGATATCGAGTTCTCTCAATCATCATTCATTCATCCTGAGAGAGATCTAGGCGTTCTCATCAAGCAGCTGAAAGAGATTGAATATACAGGTTTTCCCATTATAAAAGATGAAAAAATGATGGGAATTATTACTTCTAGAGATATTGTTATAAAAACTCTTAAACTAATTGGAGTTGATCGATTCACTGAATTACTATCTCTAAATAAAACTAGCTAACTAACTCAACATTTAAGCACATCATATTCAGAAGACTAAGTATAACCCTTTATTTCTCAGTTTTATAATATCTGGCTAGAATCGAAAGATTGGATGGATATTTTCCCTTATTCGAAGAATCGTCTCCACCACTCATAGAAATCTAGAAATGCTTTCCTGATGTCATCGAAGATATTTTGCGACGGTCTTTCTACTGACCCCTCAGGGTGAAGTATCGATATACTCACATTAAAGGTTTCATCGTCTCCAGCGTACCATGCCCCTTCAACTAGATATTCTACTGAGGCATCGAAACCTATTATGTAGTCTCCTTCGTACATCGATAATAGTGGAAAAGTGTATTCATAGGTGTATGTTGCTGTTCTCTCGGTGGATTCGGTTTGAGTAATGGTTTCCTCTACTCGTAGAACTTCACTTGATCCATTGAAGCCGGTTACGATGATGCGCAGTCCAGTCTCGAGAGGGAGCAGATAACGTATATCCATGGTTATCGAGAAGCTTCCTAAATCTGCTTTTTCACTGCTGGAGGAGAATGATGGTTCGAGAAAGATTCCTTCTACGTTGTCAAAGACGGCGTAGTAGGTGGGTCGTCGAACCATAACAGTATAGTACCCTACCCATCCCGGGTCGGTATGCTGCCACCCGGAGCCTCGATCAAACTCTACCCACGCTGATCCGTTATACCCTATCAACTCAGACTCTCCTGGTAACGCGGGGGGAGGCGTAGGCGCTGTAACCGAGTACGTGTATGAGCTGATACTGTCTCCCATTACTGTGTCGAACTGTTCTACTGCTGTAACATCGGCTGGGTAGCTATGGCTGATTCTCAGCGGTGTATCATCGGGGAATTTGTAGTCAACGCCGACGACGACGTCGAAGGTTTCACCTGGATCAACCTCCATCGGATTCTTGAAATCATGAATCACCGCGTAGTAGGGTTCCACTCGGAAGAGCAGCCTCATAAAGTTAAAGTTTGGATACGGGGTGGGATCGTTATGATGCTTCAGCTGATCAACGGTAAAGACGAGTTCATGCTCGCCCTCTATCGCCATCCACTTCGTCGTAACCGAGACATCTTGCGTATAGGGGGTGGGCTTAAAGAGGAGTGTCACCGGTGATTTGATGAACTGCTTCTTATCCACGTAACACATTACATCGACACTCAGCGATTGGGTGCTCGTGGTGCTCCGCAATGCGATGCGAGCGTGAAACGTCACCTCGTCACCGGGTGAAGGTGATTCAGGGGTAATCCACACCTTCTCCACATCCCAATCGGTTACCGCCTTCGGCTTCACTTGATAGGTGAAGGTAGCGGTGTCGAAGACTTGTCCCTGCTGTGTCTGCTGATAATCAGGCTTCGTTGCGATGTAGAGCGTGATCGTTAACGTGTAGGTGCCTGAGGCAGGGGGCGCTTTAATCGTGAACTGGAAGGTATTACTGCCTGGACCAGCGAAGGGTATCATACTTGAGGCTTTCCCGTCGATCGTCACCCAGGCAAGGTATCCCCCCACCTGCTGCGCAACTTCCGGTGGCACACTATAGGTTACACTAACGGCGAGTGGGAAGGTAGCGTCAGCGTCAACGGTTACTCCTGAAGGAGGATTGGTGCCGATGATCTGCGCATTCACCGCCGC
>CAZAXO010000055.1:0-10813 GCA_964489085.1 uncultured Candidatus Bathyarchaeia archaeon | reverse complement strand
ACTTTAAGCCATGGAATAACTTTTTTCTCAATATCATCTTGTGTAATTTGAATTCGTTCTCGAATATCTGCGTCAGTTACATAAGTTTCTGGCGGATTAAGAAGAATCCTACATGTCTTTAATGGCATATATCCTGAAGGTTGATGAAAGGTAATATAATCAAATTCAGAGAGAGATAATTTTCTGTATCTTCTTAGCAGATTCGATATTGCTCCAATTATATGTCGAATATACGATTCTACACTCGATTTCCCAAAATGACGAGGAACAGGATAACCTTCTCTTCTCCAAAAATCCATGTATAAACTTGAGAATGGTGCCATATCAACTATTTTAGCGATACTCTCCTTTTCTCTCCCTAGAAGAAAAGCAGCTGCACCTGAACCAGTAGCATACTCTAGAGGATCTCCTTTAGGAGCTTGTGCAATATCAGATCCAATTGCTAACCCATATTTAATCTCACCTGAAGATATCTGAGCTTTCACAAAATCGACAGCTTGTATACCAGCGTTACAAGCACCTTCAATATCCGATACAAAAACCTCATTTCCTACGCCTACAAAAGAACCTACATGCCGTGATGTTGATCCAACAGCATAAGGAAAAGATTCAGATCCTACTACAATACTTCCTATAAGCGTGGGATCAACTTGACTCATACTAAGAGCGTTTTCAGCGGCTTCTGTAGCAAGTGTAGTTACATCCTCATTTGGATCAGCAATTGCTTTATATCGAAGAAGTAACCCATCTCTTACTTTCGAGATTAAATCTTTGATATCTTTTCTACCCTTCTCACGTGCTTCAACTAGTCTAAGTGAATCAACTCTATAAATAGGAACATATGTGCCATACCCAATTATTCCCACCTTCTCCAATCAATAAATCCTCCAGCTCTAAACGAAGCTCTAATAATTCACTATCGTAAAAGTTTATTGCATCTTACCACACGTATCACAGAATTTAGAACCCATAGGTAATCTTGATCCGCAACTAAAGCAAAATTGTTGTGCTATTATACTAGTCTGTTGCTCACTTTTCATCTGAGATTGACCAGTAATTCTTAGCTTGTTACTATTGATATAATCATAGAGCTTTTTTGTTAAATCAGAATAGCTAACTTGTGTACCTAGAGGAAATCCAAACATATTAGATAATTTCTCATCTACTTTAATCTCTTTCCTAGTAAAAACACTCATTGTTTATCTATGATCAACTCTGAATTAACCAATATAAAAGTTTGAAGGTTTATTTGTTTAGTAACATATTAGATTATTAAAAGAGTATTTTTTTTAATCCATTCATTCTATTGAGTTAATTTTATTTAGTAAACTAAATAAGAAAAAAATCTTATATTTTTTTCTCTTAACTAAGAATATGATTAAAACATATCCGTTACAAATGAGATCATGAATGTTAGATGCTGATAGTATCTTGTTGTAATATAGTAACCTTTTTTAATTCTACAAATGAAATAGGATAATGAGATAAAAATGAGCGGAAAGGAAGAATATATTCCATGTCAAGCTTTAACTGGCAAACAAGTAGTGGATATCAGAGGTGTACTTGTTGGAACAGTGAATGATGTAGCATTTAATTTGCAGAAACCAGATATTATTTTAAACGTAATGATGAAAAACAGTGAAATAACAGAAATAGTTTCATCTGATATTCAATCTGCAAAAGATATTATTCTACTAAAAAAAGAAGTTAAAGTTCCAAAAGAATCTAAACCTTCCCAAACTACTCCGCCACCACCTCCTCAAACTCTAGTATCTCCCAAAACAGAAGCACCCGTAACTCCTCGGTCTCCTAAAACTGTAACACCTTCAAAACCTAAAGTTCCTTCATCTACGATAATATGTCAAAACTGTGGTGCGAAAGCACCTAGTCGGGCTAAGTTCTGTCCAAAATGTGGACAAAACTTGAAGTAAAAGTTCGATTAATAGAAGAATTCATTCATTTTTATGGTGTGATGTTTGCAAATTGGTGTACTTACCAGAGATAAGAACTCGTGGTGTTCTCGCGAATTAATAAATGCTTTTGATAAGAAAGGGATTATACCTTACTCATTCAGTTTCAATGATTTTATTGTCGAACTTGCAGAAAATGAGATTTTTTTTACCAAGGATATCGATGTAAGTAAAGAACTAGATTCTATTCTCGTAAGACCGATTGGACGAGGATCATTAGAGGAGATTATATACCAACTTGATATATTACATTCACTTAAAAGACATGGAACTCCAATCGTTAATAATTCTAGAGCTATAGAAATAGCTGCAGATAAATATATGACGCTTTCAGTGTTACACTCCAAAGGAATACCCATACCGAGAAGCTTAGTAACAGAGAATATTAGAGAAGCTATTAAATTCATGAAAAATGAAAGCGACATTTTAGTTAAACCGGTCTTTGGCTCAAGAGGAATAGGTATATCAAGAATATCTGATATAGATCTCGCTGAAAGAATTTTTAGAACACTGCGTTTTCATAAGCACGTCTTATTATTACAAGAGTTTATTCCCCACAATAATATTGATATTAGAATGTTTATTGTAGGAGGACGAACTGTAGCAGCTATGAAGAGAAAAGCCAATACATGGAGAACCAATGTAAGTCAAGGAGCGACGCCACTACCCGTAAAGATGTCAAGAGAAAAAGAAGAGATAGCATTAAAAGCAGCTGAAGCTTTAAACTGTGAAATTGCTGGTGTCGATTTATTAGAAGGTAAAGAAGGTGTAAGGGTATTAGAGGTGAACTCTCAACCGGGATGGAGAGGTTTGCAATCAATAAGCTCAGTGAATATAGCAGAGGAGATAGCAGATTATATGATACTTAAATCTAAAGGAAGAATATAAAAAGAAGTATACTAATTATTTTTCAGAAAAAAATATGTATGATAGGTGAGAGTCATGAGAGCCTATGTTCTACTTCAATTCAAACCAGGTAAAGAGAGAGATGTATATGCTGATTTAAGTAAAATCAAGAATATTACCTATGCAGATGTGGTACATGGTCCATATGATATGGTTCTAGTGCTAGAAGGAAATATCGATGATATCGATAAAACGGTCATAAATGTTAGGCAGATATCAGAAGTACAGAAGACTGAGACATTACTAAGTTTGAATCCAGTAGCTTGGTCAGATATCTCTTATGAACTGGCTTCAGGTCATTTGAGCAGTAGTGAGATAGCAGACAAATAAACAACATTATTTCGTTTTAGTATTTCAGTGCACTTTAGGATAGGTAACTCTGCTTAGGGTCATTATGCTTCAACGTCGCCAATAATCAGGTAGGAGATTTCTTCTATTGCAGATCCACCTGTAGCATTCCACTCAATTTTTAGGCAATCGTTGGATATTAAAGTATCATTTAAACGGAAGAAGTCTATGTCAGCCTTTTGTGGGATATCCATATCTGCTTTTACTTTTAGTTCGCGTAATGAAACGATTTTACATGGTTGTTTCTTAAATGTGCCAGCAGTACCAATTTCTTGTTTATGATAAGCACTATTCAATGTTCCCGTTACTCGATGATCATTGAAATGAATAAATACTTCACCTTTGCTATGACCACGAGTTATTAAAATTCCTGATAATGCTCTAACAGCCATATTTTCACCTCCAAGTACACTTTATTATCGTAGGTTTGCCTGCTCTAAGAGTTTGGGTACTATCCATTCGAAACCAACAGCCATTAAATGAATTCCTGCAACATCGGTTATTTTCCTGATTTCCTTACAAAATTTACTGAAAATTTCTAAGTTTTCTTCCATAAATGCTTCTTTACTTTTTTCTCTAGCTTTCTTTAGTCTTTCTTGAATATCATCTGGGACAATTATTCCTGGTACATATTTTACCATCCAATCCATCATCTTAACACTTTTAAATGGAGTTACTCCTATTAATATCGGCATTTTAACTCCGATACTCTTACATTCAGTAAGAAAGTGTTTAATGACTTCGATGTCATACATTGACTGGGTTTGAATAAAGTCTGCTCCCGCGTTTTGTTTTCTGATAAGCTTGTATATCTCAGCTTCGAGAGGATCTACACAAGGATTTGCCGCTGCTCCGATATTAAATTTCGGTGGATTACTTATTGGGTGTCCTGCTAAATCCTTACTTTCATCTACCATTTTACTGATCATGTAAATGAGTAAGGTACTATCTAGATCCCAAACCTGTTTTGCCCCAGGATTATCACCTACTGTTGTTGAATCACCTGTTAAAGCTAGTATATTCTTTATGCCTAGATGTCCAGCTGCTAGTAAGTCAGCTTGTAATGCAAGTCTATTTCTGTCTCTAGTAACCATTTGACATACAGCTTCTACTCCAACTTTCTCTTGCATAATACTTGATGGTACAAGAGAGTTCATATAAGCAAACGCTGTGGGAATATCGGTGATATTTATTGCTACAACATATTTTTTTAGGATTTTAGCTGCATCAAGTAATTCGGTTAATTCTGTTGTTTTTAAAGGTTCTAGCTCTCCTGTTAAAACGAATTTTTTGCTTCTAATCTCCTTCATTAGCTTACTATATGCTGTTCTCTTACCTGGTTCTTTTATACTATCTATGGATTCTATGTTAGTTTTTTCGTAGTTGATAAGGGTCTCTTTAGTTAATTTTCGTGGTTTCTGGGTATCTCTATAATCTTTGGGTAGTCTAATCTTTGTAAAGTAATCTAACTGTCCTTTACTCTTGAGTTTTTCGAATATTAGAGACCAAGCGCAATCATTAACATAACCTCCAACTTCACATTTACCCTTTGAAAAGCCTCCGCACGGTCCATTTAAAAGCGATTTAGCGCATCGAGTAACAGGACAGATACCACCTGTTTCATGGAGTACACAGTTTGCACATGCCGAGCACCATTCATTCCAGACTTCCTCCTTCTTGTCTTCCATTGTAATAAACATAGTATCGCTAGCTGGAAATACTTCCTTTTCAGGAAAGACATATGACATCGTTTGAACACCTGAACCACATGCCATTGAAAGTACAGCATCAGTTGAGGAGATATCTTCTGAAACCGAATCTTTTACTATAGCAGTATCACATTGTCGTAGTACAGTAGCAGTTTTAATTTCAAATTGTTGCTTCTTATCTACCATTTCAAGTTCAAGCTTCAACGTATCTGCTTGTTTTAAGCCTCCAACGTCATAGATACCTACGCAACCATCACAAGCTAAAATCAGAATTTTCTTGTGGTTTTGTAGCATACCTAGAAGTTCTGTCAAGGGTTTTCGTCTTGCTATAATCAATTTTTTTCACCTTCATAAACAAATCATAATTTTTACTTTTGTATAGTCATTTTCCCCAATTTCTCTTTCAGAGTAACTAATCCATCATGATACCGTTGTGGTTCAACATTAGAACCAAAGATGAGTTCAAACCTTTCTGGGTCCAGTCCCACCTCTTTCAGAATAAACTTGAGATACTTCGATAATTCTATTGCATATTGTGGTCCACCACCCTCAAAATGGCATTCTTCTTCTGGGCAACCAAAAAACATTACACCATCATAGCCGTTCTTGAATGCTTCAAGAATAAACAGAGGATGAAGCCGTCCGCTGCATGTTATATTAACGAACTTTAGATTTACAGAATCTACTCTCTGAATAAGATCTTCTGGATCCATATTAGCCCAATTACAATGAAGAATAAGTATATCAGGTATTTTCTCCACAGAATGTGAGAAATCTCGTTTCTCCCTAATGACATTAAGAATATCGTTCTTTGGAGATAGAGGAACATCTATGACAATAGCAGGACAATTAGAGCTGCAAATACCACAACCCGTACATTTAATAGGATCTATAGTTGAGATCCATTTGTCCTCTTTCTTCGTTACTTTTGCCGCATCAAATTTACATAGATATTCACATCGGGCGCATCCTATACATAAATCCTCATCAACGCTAACCACAACGGTAGGTTTCGTTATGGAGAAAACAGCGTGACTTTTATCTTTGAAAACAACACCTGAAGTATGAGTGGGTTTAATTCCTTCAAGAGGCATACACATATAGTTACAATTTGCGCAGTAGATACAGACATCATAATGAACAGTTAGTTTTCTTTCTTTTCCTAAATCTTCAACTTCTATTGCTTCTGAGGGGCAACGTTCAACACAAATACCACAGCCAACACACTGTTCATCATCAAACTCTGGTTTACCCCTAAAGGTTTCAGGAGGAGGTGAAGGTACAAAAGGGTAATTTACTGTAAAAGGAGGATTCACTGATGCTTTTAATGCTTCAACTACTTTTTTCGAGTTCTTCAAAGATTTTACCTCCAAACAAAAACGTATACGATCATCATCACTAAATTGAAAAGTGCAAGAAGGAAAACGTATTTCCAAAAGAAGCGTAATGTTTGGTCTATTCTCAATCTTGAATTGATTGCAGCCACCAAGCTCAATAAAATATAGATAATAACTACTTTGATCAAATGCCATAATACATCCCATGGATGCATAGCAAGGATTCCTAAAAATGGACCAGGAAGGAAGAGGCTGACCAGTAGACTTACTAAAGCAAGCCTAAGAATCGCATTACTTAACTTAAAGAGTCCCAATCCAGTACCTGAATATTCAGCTAGAACTCCCCCCATTATCTCAGTTTTAGCTTCAGGCTGGTCAAATGGAACCATACCTGTTTTCGCTAAAATCACGATAAAGAAAGCGACAGCAGCTAATGGGCAGTACCAACCAATCTGTGAAGTAACTATATCGATTATCCTTAAAGAACCAGCACCTACAGCTACTGAAAGAAATGAAACAATCATTCCAAGCTCATACGCAATAACAAGAGTAACTTTCCTACTTGAACCAAGACTTCCATAGGGATTACCTGAAGATGATCCTCCCAAAATTAAAGCTATTGAAGGAATAAGCAGTAGATAAATAACTACTATCAAATCCTGACCTAAACCTAAAAATGTCTCTGCTAATCCCATAGGAATAAGCAGCATGACCGTAATAACAGAAGATAAAGACAAAATTGGAGCTATTATAAAGACTGGCTTTATTACTCCTGCTGGGATAATCATTTCTTTTGCGAAAAGTTTTCCCAAATCTGCAAAAGGTTGATAAACTGGCGGTCCAACTCTCCACTGAAATCTTGCTGTAAGCTTTCTATTTAACCATACCAATAGTAGACTAATGATTGAGGAGAATATGAATCCGGGATAAACGATCAAATTGAATATTGCCCAGCCTATACTCATCAAAATCTTTTCCCACCAAATTTTCTCCTGCTCAGTTGGAGGAGGTTAGCATACTTCGATCTAATTTTGTTGTTTTTATCTACAACGGTTATACGATCAGTACAGCAGAAGCAGGGATCTATACCTCCTATAATCGCTACAGCATCCGCTATCAAATAGCCAGGAAGCATTTTATATAAAGAAGGAAGATTAACAACCGTGGGAGACCTGACTTTCAATCGCCAAGGTTTTCCCTCTTCACTCGTGATTATATAGTGAGCATCTTCTCCTCGAGGAGCTTCCGCAAGGCCAATTCCCTCCCCCACAGGTATTTTAGGTCGATCAGCTTTAATTGGCCCATTTGTCATCGAATTCAAAGCCTGATCTATGATACTAATAGATTCAAGAGTTTCAACAAGCCTAATATATGCTTTAGCCCATACATCCCCTTCCGATACTACAGGAACAGTAAAACTCACATCTTTATATGCCGCGTAAGGATTATCCTTTCGACTATCACTTTTTATGCCTGAGGCTCGTGCGACAGGTCCAACAACACAGAATTTTTTTGCATTTTCATGCGATAAAATTCCTACTCCTTTCAGTCTTGCTAATGATGATGAATCACTCGAAATCATATCAATCATAGAGGTAACTTGTTTACCGATCTCTTTAACAGATTGAGCTAGTTTTGAAGCATCATTAGCATGTATTGATTTTTTAACGCCACCGATTACATTCATACCATAACTTTGTCTATTCCCAGTGATTTCCTCAAATCTATCTAAAATAAGTTCTCTTGCTTTCCAAGCCCACATGAGTAATGTATCAAAACCTAAAAGGTGCCCAACAACTCCAAACCATAGAAGGTGACTGTGAATACGTTCCATTTCCGCAATTATCGTTCGAATGAATCTAGCTCTATCGGGAATCTCTATTAGAGCAACATCCTCAACTGCTTGGACAAAACACATTGGGTGGACATTAGAACATATTCCACAAATTCTTTCAACAAGATATACAGCTTTATCGTAAGTTAATCTCTCAGCTAGCTTCTCAATCCCCCGATGATTATACCCAACTCGAATTTCAGCATTAACGATATTTTCTCCTTCAGTGATAAGCTTGAAGAACTCAGCTTCTTTAAGCGCTGGATGATAAGGGCCTACTGGAATAACGGTAGACATAATTTTATTCTCCATATGTATACTCTTTACGAAGAGGAAATTCACCCTCGGGCCAATCATCAGCTATTATCCATTTTCGCTTAAGCGGATTACCCTTAAATTTTATTCCGAACAAATCATGAACCTCTAGCTCCATATAGATGGCAGCGGGCAGTATATCTGAGACGGAATTTACTTCAGGATCATCACGCGGTAAATCAGTGATTTTCATGTTTACAACCAATCCAGAGGTAGGTAAATTGAAGTGATACACAATACCGAGTGTCTCTCCATGATCAACACCTGAAATTGTGATTAGTCGAGCATTAAATTTAGTCACCATGGTTTTTGTAGCATTTTTATTAGCGTCCTTATCTATTGTTATAAAAATTCTATTCTTCCCATAAACATGCGGTTTCAATTGATACTCTCTAAAACTATCACCAAGTTTCGTCTTTACAAATTTTACAACATCAGATTCAGTTAAGTTTTTTTCACTCATGTTACATATCCACCTCATATTAGAGAATAGATCCATACCAGGACAAGATCAGGATATAAACCAATTATAACACATAATTCCGCCAAACATATGGTAACGATACTTAGTGTAGATTCTCTTCCCTTCATAGCGATTTCAGTAGTTTTACCATAGAAAGTTTGATTAAACGCTCTAAGAATGAATGTTATAGTAAAGGCGGAAGCAAGTATTACGGTGACGCCGAGTATTGAACCATGTTCGACAGCAGCCATAAAGAGATGATATTCACTCCACCATCCACTAAATGGAGGTACTCCAGCTAAAGCAAAACCTGAAATTAAAAAGGCAACAGCGGTTAAAGGCATTCTTCTCACTAAACCTCCAAGCTCTGGTAGATTAATGGTTCCTACAGACTTTTTAATCGTAAAAATTGCTAGTGCGAGAGGCAACAATATAACGATAGTATTAAATAAGTCTAGCATACCACCCGCTTTTCCTATGATAGTTGATGTGCCAAATTCGATAAATATTCTTCCAATCCAACTAATTGAAGCCCATACTAGAACTCCAATTAGATTTGATTGAGCTATTGCAGTTAAGGATCCAACGATGATAAGGAGAATGCCCGTGTAAAGGATAAATGTATTGAGGGAATTATAAGTTGCAAGGTTAATTACTAATCCAGCTACTATTACTAAGATAAGTAAAATAGCTTTTTTAGAATTTAGAACTTTGGAGAAAATAGTAGATAATCTGTATATGTTTTTAGCTAGGTAAATCCAAATGATATCAAACCCGCCTTTATCTGAAATTTGAAAGATTGGTGTAAACATTGATCGTAGATTTTGGCTATATGAGAGAGGAGAGACTTTAGTATCTTCATACTTCAGTGATGGAGGATCTTCTCCACCAATCATAGCTCGATATTTTACTGAAACTGGAGAGGGGGAAACAGTTTTAACTCCTAGTAAATAAATAAGTCCACCTATACCAAATGACCCAGCTAATAGTATTGCTATTAGAGTTGCTTGATACGAACCTATAACTGTCGAATAACCAAGCCACGTTATTGTAGGTTGAAGTACGCTGTAGTCTAGTGATTGGAGAGCGGGAAAAATAAGAGTATTTACTGAAATTTGAGGAAAGACACCCAAAAAGACACATCCACCAGCTAATAGTATAAGAGGTAATAACATTGAAGGGGGAGATTCTTTGATCTCCTTAAATTTTGAAGGTATTTGCCCGAAAAAGACACTATGTCCTAATTTCATAAATACCACTAATGTGATAGCGCTTACATAAATTGCTAGAAAACAGTACAGTACGTATATACTCGCATATGGACCACTAGCTGTTAAAGCAGCTTCGTAAATCATCAATTTACTTGCAAATCCATTAAATGGAGGGACACCAGAAGCTGAGAACGCCGCTATGAGGAAGGCTAGAGCTGTGATAGGCATCTTTTTTGCGAGTCCACCCATTTCCTCTATATTTCTTGTTCCTACTCGAAAAATAATGGATCCTGCACAGAGAAAGAGGCAAGCTTTGAATATCGCATGATTGATAAAGTGAAAGAAACCACCAGCAATCCCTAATGATGTTCCGATTCCAATTCCTAACAATATATAACCTATATGACTGATTGTTGAATATGCTAAAACACGTTTAATGTCCTTTTCAATCAAAGCCATATGAATCGCGATAAGCATACTTAGAATTCCTAAACTTGCAAAGAATAAGAACCAAGATGATCCCGCAACAAATAACGGTGAAAAAATAAGAAACATCCGTGCAGCTAGAAAGACCCCTGCTTTGACCATGGTAGCTGCATGGAGTAAAGCACTTACTGGTGTTGGAGCCTCCATCGCATTTAAAAGCCACGTGTGAAATGGAATTTGCGCTGACTTCGCCACTATAGCAATAATCAATAAAATAGCAGCGCCAATTACGAG
>CAZAXO010000054.1:0-10982 GCA_964489085.1 uncultured Candidatus Bathyarchaeia archaeon | reverse complement strand
AATATACATCGTCCCAGCACCAAAGAGTCCAAAGATTGCCCCGGATGCACCTACGGATACAATATATGGCCCCATAAGTAAGGTTAAAAGACTTCCAACCATTCCAGATGCAAAATATACCATGCAATAAAGTTTTGTACCGAGTAATTCTTCTACCCTAATACCGAATATGAGTAGAAAAAAACAATTACCAAGCAGATGAAGTAAGTTTGCATGAATAAACAATGAAGTGAACATCTGCCAATACCAACCACTCATAACAAGACTATTTGATTGGCCGAAAAGACGAAGAAGACTTTGATTTATGGTCAATACACTGCCACCTACTACTGCAAGAAAAATATATACGATAACATTTACTCCAATTATGGGTATTGTTGGTTTCAATACTATTCTCCCACCGGCATCATAAGATGAATAGGAAGATTCTCAATTCTTTTTGATGATGACTATACTATATATACTCGCTTAATAATGTTAAAAAAAACTAGCTATTCACTTCGGTATTTAGTGACTATTATAAGAAATGGATTTATAGACAAAATGAATTTAATCTATGCCTATTGAATAAATTTGAATAATACTAAAAAACGATAATTGAAGTTCTGACTAGAAAATTTAATCTATCATGTATATAATGGATTTACAGTTAAAATAGTTTGCGATCTTTTTAAGTATCATTAATAAGCCATATATATGTAAAGCTATACTAAAAAGAAGATGATCATCTTGAAAATGAAAGTAGCTGCTCTATATTTGATTAGCTTACTCTTCTTCTCGGTATTTCTAGTTTCCTTACCACAAGTTATCTCGCAAGAGACGCCCTCTGTCGAAGTAGAAAAAACAGTATCTTCCCAGCAAATTTCAGTAAATGACACTATTCAAATTACTATTAAATTAACAGGAGCAGGAGATATGGTCCAAACTCCAGTGGATATCGTGTTGATTCTTGATAGATCAGTGAGTATGAAAGGACTGAGACTAGCAGATACTCAGGAAGCAGCTATCAAATTTCTAAACCTTACCGACGAAAATGATAAAGTAGGCCTAATAACTTATAGCAGCGATGTAACGATTGACTCTGATCTGATATTCATGAATACAACCAATAAGGTTCTTATGGAAGATTACATCAATGATCTTACAGCGAGTGGAGACACCAATATATTCGATGCGTTAGAAGATGCTAATGCGCTTCTCCTAAACTCACCACGAATTAATGCTCCATTAGTTGAGGTTCTCCTTACCGATGGTATACACGATTATCCAAACGAGTTAGAATGGAGCGAGTTCGAAGCTTTAGCCAATGAAACAAGAGACAACAAGATCATGGTCTACACTATTGGGTTAGGTGATGAGGTTAATACCACACGACTTCAAGATTATGCTGAGATAACCGAAGGTAAATTTTTCTCCGCACCTACTTCTGAAGATCTCATGGATATCTTTATCGAGATTGCTAACTCCTTATCCTTCTCCGGTACCAACATTGAAGTAACCGAGACTATACCCTCATATATGTCCTATAATGATGATGCTTCGATGACTCCCGACTCTGAAACTGAAAATTCGGAAGTGACCTTGTTCTGGAATATAGGCACAATGGCAGTAGGAGAGGAATGGGAAGTAACGTACACTGCTTTAGCAGAGGAAGCGATAGAAACAAGTGATCAAGTTATTTTAACAACAGTTCAATATACAGCAACTGATGGATCACCAGTAAATTTAAACGTAGAACCTGGACTCATTTATAACGACATAGCAGTTACATTATTGGAAGTTAAACCAGATGAAGTTCCTCAAGGAAATATAACTGATATCACTGCAACGGTAGAAAGTCAAGGTATTATCCCAGTTTCTTTCGATGTAAACATAAGTATTCCTAATTATGAAACTTTAAGCACTCAAACGGTGACTCTAAATCCGGGTGAATCCAAAAATGTGACATTTGCTTGGAATACGACAGATGTTGATCAGGGAAGTTACATCATCAATGTTTTAATTGATTCCGGAAACGAGGTGTGGGAGCAGAATAGAACAGATAATGAAGCTCAGGTAGAAGCTGAAATTACTCCACCAATACCGACATTTGGAGACAATATGGTGCCCGTATTAATTCTCATAATAATATTGCTAATATTAATAACCATTGGAGGAGCAGTCGGACTTAGACACTTGCGAGCTGAAACTTATCCACCACCAGTTGTATGGTACTAGTTACTAGAAATTCCCCAATATTTTTTATTCATCTTATACCAGCTAAAAGAATCATCAACAATAATCTGGTTAGGATGTGGTAACTAACATACTAAAAGTAGCTTATTGGTACACCTAACTCTAATCTTACTATGAAATGTGCTTTTTACGAAACTAAGCCAACTCCTTGACCTCGTAAGCTTTGAATCTTTAAAAGCATAAGAAACGACCGATAAAACCGATGTTCTAATGCAGATTCATACCGAATCTGGAGTTGATCGATAGTTGGACGTAAACTTTTTTCGTGACATAAATTTTTTCTCTTATTTCTTGTTTTGTCTAAGATGTGTATAGGATTCTGATTTTGAGTTGGATTAGGTAATGAGTTTCCTAAAAGTGTAACCATTCTTTTATTAGATTCATCATTTTCAAATTCAATAGGTACCTGTAATATTTTCTCCTCAATTTCAGCTTTTTCTGATCGAATAATACGGCGACTCCGCCATACTGAAGAGGCCATACATTCAATGAGAACATACTCGATAGTGGTCTGCGGCTGAAAATCTTGAATTAAACTATTTAGTAACGATGTATATTCACGTTTATCCTCAAATGGAGTAACAACTATCTTTTCAGAAGTCAATCCATGCTTCAACGCATTAAATCGAGAGACAGAAGTATCTTTCGGACCAGTAGATTTCAATGAGTTCCTACGATTTGCCTCAATCTTAACTTTAGAAGCAACCATACCATTTTCACCTCCATAGCAAATTAATGATTAAAAAAAATTAGTGATATTCTACAAGATATTCAATATCCTCTAGAATCATTACTAATGATCTATACCTACACAATAAAACTAAAAATATCTATAGTTACCTGAAACTAAATTGTCTTAGTATTCACAATCTATAAAGAAGTTACTAACTATAAGATTTGATTCTCTTGTAAGGTTATGATTTTCCAATCTCAAGTATTCTTAGTGCTTCATCTTTGGTTGCAGGGTTTTTCTCAAATGATCCTCTAATAGCACTTGAGACTGCCTCAACATCATGCACTTTGATTCCCCGCATCTCCATACAGAAATGACGCGCATCGACCACCACCATGAGACCTTTAGCCCCAAGATTTCCATGGAGATAATCAGCAAGTTCCTTAGTGAACTCTTCCTGAACCTGAGGTTTCGAAGCAAAGTATTTCACAATGCGAGGAAATTTAGATAAGCCAATAATCTTCTCACCCGGGATGTAGGCGATAGAGACATGCCCAAACATGGGAAGCAAATGATGAGAGCACATCGAGTAGAAAGGGATATGTTTAATTGTGAGAATATCACGGTACCCCGGGTTATCAAACGTGGTAATTCTAGGCTTAGTCTTTGTATCTAACCCTGAAAAAACTTCCAGATACATCTTAGCAACACGCTTTGGCGTATTACGATAAGTCTCCGAATCTTCTTTAATCTTAAACTCTTTGAGAATACTCCGAATAGCCTCTTCAAGAATCTTTAAGCGTTTATCTTCACTCATCGAACTGAAAACCTCACGATGCTATCTTAAATATCAACTATACAAATATAAACACAACGCACCTTCACTAACAAGTGTGCTAGTAATAAGAAGAGAGAACTCCAATGTACGATTTAACAGGAAAAACGGCGCTTGTTACAGGAGCTGCTAAACGGATTGGTCGATCACTCACAATCAAATTAGCCAAACAAGGAACCAATGTGATCATCCACTACAACAACTCAAAAGAAGAAGCGAATACCCTCCACGATGAGGTTACAACACTAGGAAGTAGAGCCTTTACAATTCAAGCAGACCTCGCCGATACCACCTCAGGTAAACAACTCATTGAAGACGCTCTCAAAGAGGCAGGTCAGCTCGATATCCTCATTAACAATGCATCAATATTCCCAGAAACCAAATTACAAGACCTTAAAGTAGCAGATCTCAATGATATACTAGTAGTTAATACGTGGACGCCTTTTCTACTTTGCAGACACTTTGCTCAACGTGTCTCCTATGGAAAAATCATTAACTTCCTTGACACTCGGATTAAAGGATATGATTTTAATCGATTCCCCTATTATCTAAGCAAAACGATACTTGAAACGATCACGCGAGCTCTCGCCCTCAAATATGCGCCAAACATCATGGTAAACGCCGTCGCTCCCGGGCTTATACTCCCTCCCGACGGGAAAGACTTAAGCTACTTAGAACAGTTGAAACGTACGGTACCGCTGAAGCGGTATGGCTCAACCACTGATATTGCCGATGCAGCCCTCTTTCTTCTTCAAAGTGACTTTATCACGGGTCAGGTTATCTATGTTGATGGGGGAAAGCATTTAGTCCAGACTTTTGAAGGTGTATAAACGAAAAGGAGAGAGCTAGTCTATGGATAAGATTGTGATTAAAGATCTTCTCTTACGATGTATTTTAGGGATCAACGAGGAGGAACGACGAGAGAAGCAGGATGTCCTGATTAATATAGAGATGTCTCTTACTTTCTCGGAGGCATCACACAAAGACAACATCACCAAGACTGCTGATTACAAGAAGATAAATAAGAAAGTCATTGCTATGGTAGAGAACTCGAAATTCTTTTTAGTGGAGACGCTTGCTGAGAAGGTAGCTCAAGTTTGTTTAGAAAATGAAAAAATTAGGAAAGTGAAAGTATCCGTTGAAAAACCTGGTGCTCTTCGATTCGCCAGAAGCGTAGGAGTAGAAATTACACGGGAGCAATAGGTAGCGTCTCTGTTGGCGAAAGTCTATATTTCCCTTGGATCCAACATTAATCCTCAAAAAAACATTTTAGAAGCATTACAACGATTAGCAAAATATACTCAGCTTATTAACGTCTCAACGGTGTATCGTACTGAACCTATCGGCGCAAAACCTCAGCCTAAATATTACAATTGTGTTGTACAAGTCGAAACGGATATCGAACCTCAAACACTGAAGTATGACATCTTAAGGATTATCGAAGATAAACTTGGAAGAAAACGAGAGAGAGACAAGTATGCTCCTAGAACAATAGATCTTGACATCCTCGTTTATGGGGATCTTGTTATTTCAACATCTGATCTTGAGATACCGGATCCTGAGATCATGACTCGCTCATTTTTAACTCTTGGATTATACGAACTAAATCCGACGCTGATACTACCAAACGTTAATGTTCCTATAAAAAAAGTTGCAAATCGATTTAAGAATAATAAAATGAATCTGGTAACAGAGTATTCAAAGACACTAAAAGAGTTTGTAAAAAAATAAGATAAACAGACGTACTCACTCACTATTCATAACAATGGATATGCTAGCTTCATCATTGAGGACTATCAATCACCTTTGATAACTAAGGTAAGATAGAAATGCAGCTTGAGGATTAAGTAATTTTTCGCATAGGGTGAGTTGAAACTTTTGGTTTGATACCGTCTTCCATTGCTGTGAATGCTGTGATAACATCAGCCATCGCACAGACTGGGAAAACATGGGTACAATCTTTGATAGGACCATAAATGATGAAGTCAGCTCCATAGATGATCGGTAAAGCATTTGCGAAGGAACCGCAGGGAGTCACAGCTTCACGCGGCATCTTCTTCTTCAATCCTTTCCAAGTTGCAACAGCATTATGTGCACCACATCCTACAGGATATCCAAATTTCTTACGTAGTTGCATCAGGGCTTTGCTAGCTAAGGCAAGGGAGGGAAGATCTAACACCATAGTATCAATCAACAACTGGTTTATACCAGCTTCTTCTACTTTACCGAGTAACCCCGTCTGACCGTCTTTACCACTAATAGCTTCAATTCTTCCACCTGATGTTACAAGGTTCTGTTGATTAAATGCTAACAATAATGCTGAGGTAATACCACATTCTCGTAGTGTCTCAATTTCGATCGCTTCAAAGTCAGGAATTAACGAATTATAAATAAGACGATCCTGCAATCCTATCTCAGTTAACTGTTTAATCGCATCTACCCTAACCTTAGGTACTACACCATCAACTAAAAGAGAAGAAGAAGTCACAGTAGATACGAACTCAACTTCCTTAACTAGGGCTTCAGAAGTACTTCCTACAACATCAATCATACACGGATTACCAGTGAGGTCAGACATCTCATCCTGTTTATTAATTAATAACTCAGCTTCTTCTCGATCAAAGTCCCCACTATCTTTATTCTTAAGTATCTTATGTCCCGCATAAAAGATACTACCAATCAATACAGTCGGGTACTCACCAGGAAATCCCCCTACTTTTACATCATTAAATGCTAAAACTTTAGGATCACCATTTACTTGATACATTCTTTCTCATCCTTCACTCTTAGAATTATTATATTCTATGATTTTGATCTGTTACTGCTAAATTATAGCCTCAATTTTAATGAAGTAGTTATGATAAAAATATTAAATCTTTCTCCTCGAATCGAGTACTGATAATACGATCTATACAAAACGAGAATGTACTAACCAAAAGAATCACTTAAATAAAAATAGGATAGCTAGCGATCTTCGAAACGCACCAGCAGAATATCTAAGCTAGCTATTCATATTCATGTTGTAGATAGTAGAGGTACTTCGATTTACGGCCAGATCCAATAATTTCCTGGATTCTCAGGTGAAATATATGATGATGGAATGTAACTGCTTGAATAATAATCGTAAGAGTATGCTGGTGAAAATCCGAGATAGGGATAAGGATAGGCTGGAACTACAGGGAGTGGGTATCGAAGATAGGGCGGATAGTAAGCGGGATGATAAATACTGGGATATGCTGGCCATACAGAGAGAGGATATCTAGATATTGTAGGGTAAATTGGTACTATAGCCATTTCATAAACACCTTAAAGGTGATATATATGTGAACTATTTTAAGTTATTGTTACTATATCAACAGTTTAATAATTTAGATGGAGTTCTTGTTAAATTTCACTAGATAAATTATCTTAACAATTATTTGTAACGATACTAAAGAGCCTTCTAAATAGAAAGTTATAATTTCTTGGTATTGTTTTACATCATTGATGAAAGGCCTA
The DNA here is from genome assembly GCA_964489085.1 of uncultured Candidatus Bathyarchaeia archaeon. Classification (GTDB taxonomy): domain Archaea; phylum Thermoproteota; class Bathyarchaeia; order 40CM-2-53-6; family DTGE01; genus CAZAXO01. The sequence continues at coordinate 3,741 of CAZAXO010000054.1, read as the reverse complement.
AGAGTTGAAGGTTACCCGCATGAACATTTGTTAAATGATTTTTCGCAGTCTTTAGACAATCGTTTAATTGCTTTTTTGAAGTATATGGCATATCGCTCATGTAGAAGTCTGGATGAAAGAGAAGAAGAGAGTATGGAATCTCAGGGTTAAGATCCGCGATGAATGCAGCTATTTTTTCTATCTCATAAGCATCAATATAACCTGGAATTAAGAGTGTTGTGGCGGTTAAGAGTGGAACCGTCGATCGCTCTTCATAATAGTTACGTGCGATAAACTCGAAGTTTCTATAAGCTGCATCATTATTTACGACACTAAGAGCTATACTTAACACCGGAGTAAAACATTTTAGATCAAATTTTATGAGGCCCCCACTGTTAAAGGAGAGTTCAGCTGCTTCTTTGACTAATGCTCGGTTGCCACAACCATTCCATTCAAAGCATATTCTGAGAATGGGATGCGATGAGTATTCTAACAGTTTTTTTGAAGCCTGTAGAGCAAAAGGTAATTGAGGTTCTGGTGATCCTCCGAAATAGCAGATGCATGAAATTTTATCTTGTGATTGCACATCACCGATAAACGTATCAACTGAAGTCAGCTTGCCTTCATGAGAGTGTTTATGAAAATAATTTTGGCAGAAAAGACAATTAAAGTTGCATCCATAGAAGAAGACGGAGTAATTGTAGTAGCCATGCTCCCACTTTGGAGTATGCGAGTAACGGGGATATCCTGAACCAGTCGCAGCTGGACAGAACCAGGATGCGCAGCAGTTAGTGATGTGTGGATCAAGATAAGCATGTAATAATGCGTTGTCAGCATTTACTGAGGACGTTAATACGCCATTTTGGTTCTCTCTTAAACCGCAATACCCTCGCTCACCAACCCCTAGTACGCACTCATTAGCACACAGTTTACAACTGATTCCACCTCTTGTTTGTGGTGGACTTTCTGGAAGAGTATACGCTAACCTTGTCTTCTTATGCGCCTCCTCTACAAAACGTGAAGACTGATCAGGATTATCTCGGATACAGTTTACACATACTCGTAGAATCGCAGCTATTTCAGTACTATTGTCGCCACATATCTCACATTTTACTGGCTTAACAATGATCACCATCCGTGATTAATAGTTGTTTCTTGGATTCACCTTTTTTTGAGTAAAATTGCTCGAGCAGGTGCTCCATCAGATTGTAGCTTTAGCGGAAACCCTATGAAAACATACGTACCACTCTTGACGTCCGTTAAATAGAGGCTTTCAAATAGGGTGAGATTTTGAATGAGTATTCTATGAACGTCGTGGTCCGCTCTAAACTTTTTTACGCTTAAATAGTCAATGCCTAAAGTCTTTATTTTTTTAGCTACTAAATATTCTGCTGCATCCAGTTTGAGATGAGCATAATTTGTGCGGAACGTTTCATATTGATTCAATGAATTTTCAGTCTTCAATAAAATAATTTCACCAGCTTTGATATTGTAGGGTATGAGATGTTCCTTATGGATCTCCTCGCCTGCATGGATGAGATCAAGAACTCGGCAATCGCCATAAAAACTTGTTAGAGGTAAGTCTTTGGATGTTTGTCCGTTATTATCTATATGAAGCGGCGCATCAACATGTGTTCCTGTATGGCTGCCTATAGAAATAATAGACTCGTTTGTGCTATTATCGGGAATAGTAGCAAACGGCTTAATCGACGGATTTGGATTATTCGGGAAGGTAAGCATATCTTGCTTTATTTCTAATGAGATATCTATAATCTCCATTCCTAAACACTAACTTCAATATAATAGATGATCTAAAATACTAATCTCTAGTATCAGCGTCATGTCATAATATCATCTATATTTATAGATAATACTCTCGATAAGTATATTCGAGAAGATACTTTTCGTAGTAATTGTCACCAATAAAAGTGAATACAATGGATTATGAGATTAAACAGAAACCCGGTACATTATTTATTAGATTGAATCCAGGAAAATATGCGTATTTGAAATATACTATTATTGATAATAAGATGAATGTTAGCAGCACATTCACTCCTATAGAGTGGAGACGGAAAGGATTAGCGACACTATTGATGAAGAGCGCTATTGACTACGCGAAAAAGAATCAGTTACAATTGATTCCAGCATGCAGTTATGCACGATATTACATTAAAAAGAATAAACTATAGAGGGAGGGATTCAACATCTATTTTCGGTTAGTGCAGTGTCCATAATAGTTACAAATTTAGTGAAACTTCTTAAGGGTAATTGAGCAGCTGCAGCTAATGGATGTCCTCCTCCTGATCCCTGTACTTTTTTAGCGATCTCTGAAGTTAGGGCCCCCAAATTATTCTGACGATTCTTATTCCTAATAGAGAGATGATACTGCTTTCCATCACCGTATTTTCTGTAACAGATTAATATTGGTTTTTTCAATATATGCATGAGAGTGTTAGCTACTACACTGGTACTTCCTAAAACTTCAGTATACGCTAGATTGTTACCATACGATACTTGTTTTGCAGGATTTCTCATCAGGTTTAATGGATAATTAACTTGTTCTTTAGCGAAACGAACAACATTTTCTATTTCATGTGGATATTTTAATTGAGATAATTCATCGATTATTTTATGTTTAAATTGTGGTTCATCAAATGCTCGTGCAACTGAATAGTAAAGGATCGAGTATTCAAATGAAAGGAGATGGGGATCAAATTGTTTCAGGAATTGAGTAATCTCTTGATTGGTATAGGGATAATCTGAAAGTGTCGCATAAGCGGCTAAAATGGAAGCGTCTTCAGGCAATTCCTTTTTCAGGAGTTGATAGGTTAACATTCCAGCACATTTAGTCGAGGAATGTAGTATTTGTACTTTAAATTCTTTCAGAGAATTTAAAACTCCAGGTTTAAGGGGATGATGATCGAGATATACAACTTTCGTTACTTTGCTTATGCGCTTTATTTCATCTAAAAGAGAGATGCCAAGCGCTAAATCACAGATATAAAGGGTGTCTACTTTCTTATTAATCGTTTTAAGTGTTTCATGTAAGTTAGGATAATCAGTTAGAATATATGAAGCATTTTTAGCAATCTTAAATAAAGTAGCACATATGAGACCATCAACATCTTCTGAATGAGAGATGCATACAATATTTGTCACTATGCTTCAGCTCGAATATTGGTAGAGTCCTAACAATATGATAAACGAAAAGTACTTAAAAAGATAGATTTAACTGTATCTAATTTCTAATTTGTTAATAGTCACGTTAATTGACACTATCACTTTCCCCCTTATTTTTGGTAGACGGCCTATTAGTCTTGAGGTTCACCACACGAGCTGCAGAATCTTTTTCCAGGCTTTAATGGCGCACCACAATCAGCACAATATTTAACTGACCCCTTTCTTTGTTGCGTTGTTGCTGGTTTTACCTCTGGAGACGGCTCTGATCGAACTTTTTGAGTAGAAGTCGAGTGTGATCCTCTTCTCGATAAGATTACAGTAAATCCAAGAACTACGATAGCAATGATACCTATGAGTAATAGTGGATTCGACAGGATGGAAGTTAATTGAAATCCTTCATGTGAGCTTAAGGGTCGCTCTTCCTCATTCCATTGTGTTTGATCGTGCTCCTCGTAAGTTTGTTCAGGAGGTTGTTCTTCGTTAGGTGGCTCCTCCCATGGAGGCTCTTCTTCATGAGGAGGCTCTTCAGGAGGTTGTTCTTCGTTAGGTGGCTCCTCCCATGGAGGCTCTTCTTCATGA
>CAZAXO010000053.1:0-11083 GCA_964489085.1 uncultured Candidatus Bathyarchaeia archaeon | reverse complement strand
TATTATAGGAAATCGCAAGGTATAGACATTGATGCTATATATAAGGAGATACCGGCAGAGTAACCATACTCTCCCCTTTTTTTGATCATTATTCAGCTAGCTAGCTAAAAACATCAAAATACACGCATAGGTTTGATTTTCTGAATGTTAGCGCTTAAATTTTACGGTGAGAATAATTATAGAATTGAAGAGGTGGAGACTCCCAATACGGTTCAAAATAGTGTCTTACTAAAGATAGTCTATGCTCCAATATGTGGTACAGATACTGCTATTATTAAAAATAAGATTAGTGCTAAGTATGAGGTTATACTTGGACATGAGTATTATGGCATAGTCAAGGATATTGGAGAAGGAGTGAAGGAGTTTCGCATCAACGATAAAGTAATAGGTTCTCCTTCAATCCCTTGTTTAAACTGTTTTTACTGTAAAAGAGGGTATACCCAGCTTTGTAATCGATTGAAAATGTTTGGTTTAGAAATTGATGGCTCATTTTCAGAATATATGTTGATACCCTCAGCTAATAAAGTACTAACTAAAACACATATTGACGGAAAAGTCGCCTCGTTATTAGGAGATACTATTACGACAGGCTATCATGCAGTGGAACGAACTAAGCTAATTGAAAATGAAACTCTTGTCATATTAGGGGCAGGTCCTATAGGTTGCGCAACTTTAATAACAGCTTTAAAAAAGAATCCTAATAGAGTATATGTGATAGCTAGATCGAACTATCGTCTAAATATCGCTGAGAAGTTGGGTGGAACAATTCTAAATGCAGATGAGCTTGATGTTCAGAGATATATATCTGAAGATGCTTTAGTAGGTGTCGACGCTGTCATAGACTGTGCTGGCTCGCAAACCACTTTAAATTTAGCTATGAAATTGGTTAAGAAAGGTGGTAGAATAATTATAGCTTCAATAATGCCTGAAGTCCAATTATCAATGCTGGATATTATGGTAAGAGAGAAGCATATTCTTGGAGCTTTCTGTCCATTGGGTCCAAAATGTTTAAATAACATTCAAAAATTTGTTGAAAAAAATAATTTGCAATCTGATCTAAGATTGTTAATAACTCATGAATTTGACCTCAAAAATGGTTTAGAAGCCATTGAAGTTTTCGATTCTAGGGAGAGAATGAAAATACTGATAAATCCTTAAAATAAGTTAGGAAGATCTATTTTTAATAATCAAAAAATTTATTTTAAAAAGAGATTGGATTTTAAAAAGATATTTCTAATATTGTTTCTACTAACTAGTCTATGTGAGATCGATAGCTCTCAATACATCTTTATAATAAAAGCTTTAGAATTAATATATAATGAGATGATCGATATGTTAAGAGGAAATTCTATCGTCAGTCTAGTCCATAGAGACAGTATTCAAGGAACTCCGAGCGAATATGAAGAAGATAGTTTGAATGTAATTAAAGGAATGGTGAAGGAGGCGCTAGATCATATTGGTGGTATTAAAAAATTTGTCAAGCCTGGAAATAAAGTTATTTTAAAGCCTAATGTCGTTGGAGCTATCCCCCCTGAATATGCTTGTACAACAGATCCGAGGGTTTTGGAAGCTTTATGTAACATCATTTTAGAAGAGATTCCGAACGTTGGTGAATTAGCGATAGGTGAATCATGTGCTGCACCTGGAAAGACTAGGATAGCTTTTGAGGCTGCTGGAATAACCAAGATCTCTAATAAACTCGGAGTAAAAGAGTATTTCTTTGAAGAAACGGAGAGGGTTAAGATCGATATTCCCGAGGCTGTTTTTAAAAAGTGTGCAATGTTTCCTAAGCCGCTTATAGATGCTGATGTATATATTAATATTCCAAAATTGAAGTGTCATCCTCTGGAGTTTATCACCGTATGCATCAAGAATCAACATGGATTAGTTTCACAAGAGGAATTGCTTGAGCATCATAGAGATGCTTGTCATCAGAAGTTTATAGATATTTATAGAGGGATAAAACCACATTTGAATGTGGTTGATGGGATCTATGCATTGCAGAGCACCAATGTCTCGAATAATCGGGACCATATCATTACTGATATGAATGTTATATTAGCTGGTGAAGATGGTGTAGCAGTAGATGCTGTTGCTGCTGCTGTGATGGACTTTGATTCTAAAGAGATACCAGTGATAAGACTTGCGTCAATGTTAAAACAGGGTGTAGGAGAATTAGCTAAGATAGTTGTTAAAGGTTCAGCTGTTAAGAACGTAGCCAGACATTTTGAAAGACCCTTTATATTTTGTGACGGTATAGATTCAGATTATAGAATGTATATCGGTGGTGCCTGTATTGGATGTAAAGTTACAATCATTCAAGGGTGTATGAATCTTCATGCTGCCTTGGAAGGTAAAGCTACTTTTACGCCTCAGATTAAAAGAGAAACTTTTAAAAAATTATTTAATCATTTAACTATTATATCGGGAATAACTGCACCAGTTCCTGAAGAGCCTGATGATGGTTTAGTTATCGTCGTAGGTAACTGCGCAAAAGAACATAAAGATAAAGGAATTTTTTTGCCTGGATGCTGGAATGCTAAGGGGAAAGCGGTACTTGATCTACAAATCGTGGATTCAGTTATTAATCGTAAAGTTATGGAAGGACAACAACTTTTAAAATGTGGAGAAGCACCTTTTATATGGGATCTCGATAATTTACCTTTAATCGTGATAGATCAAATAGAAAAGAAACTAAAAGAAAATTTATCATAACTTATCAGGTTTCTTATAGAATTATAAACCTGCTTCAACCAGTTTTTTTAAATATGAAGCGTAACCTTCAGCAGATAAAAGATATTCCTCTTCATCGGTAAGGTTTGATGATTCAATCGTCAAAATCCATCCTTTTTCATAAGGCTCTTCGGTAATATCCATCAACTGCGATAGAAAATTTTTATTAACTTTTTTTACCTCACCACTAATAGCTGCGTAAAGCTCTGTAGTCCCCTTCACAGTTTCAATCTTACCTATACTTTTATTTTGGATTACTTTACTTCCAACTTGAGGAAACTCAATCGATTGAATATTTCTATATTTCTTGATAAAATAATCCGTTATACCCATAGACATGGTATCCTTATCAATTACATTCACCCATATATGGTCTTTAGTATATTTTTTATCTTCACTTACTTTATAACCATTAATTTTAATCATCCTTATTGCCTCTAATTGAATATCTATTCATTTAATCTATAATTTAATGTAGTCTATAAAATATTAAATACAAATTAGTGTGATCTACTAGAATGTGATCTCTTACAACTTAATATTAACTAGTGATGAGGCAAATGAGCGAGTGTTGGAGGTTATTAGATTTCGGTGAAATAGATATCAACACAGTATTAGCTGTAGATGAAGCTATACTTACAACATTATCTGAAGGAAGTTCACCAAACACTATTAGATTTGCTCAATTTAAGCCTCCAGTCGTTTCATTAGGATATTTCCAATCAGTATATGATGAAATTGATTTAAAAGCATGTAAACATCTTAATGTCGGTATTGCTCGCCGGTTAATAGGAGGTGGAGCAGCATATGAAGATTTTAGAGGTGAATTAACTTATGGAATATGCGTTATACTGCCTCATACTAAAATACCGATGGATTTTCTCCCTTCTTATAAAGTATTAACTGAAGGAGTAATCACTGGATTAAAATATTTAGGCTTAGATGCATATTATGTAGGAATAAATGATGTTGTAGTGAACGGTAGAAAAATTGGAGGCGTAGGGCAATCCAGGGTTAGAAACGCTTTACTACAAGAAGGATCGGTATTATTTGATGATATGTCAAACATGTTTAAAGTACTTAAGATTTCGAGAATGAAAATAAAAGATAAAGGATTATTAAAACCTAAAGATCGGGTTACAAACATTAAAAAAGAATTAGGAGAAAAAATAGATCTAGCAACTTTAAAAAAAATTCTCATTAAAGGTTTTGAAGAAACTTTACAAATTATACTTTCACCTGGAGAACTAAATGATAATGAAAAAAAGATGATTCCTAATCTTAAGAAAAAGTATACTAGTCTCGAATGGATTTATCAACGATAAGATATTTAACTAGTTTTTTATAGTCCACATAGTTCATCACCTTGGGGTTAGTTTATCTTATGCTATCAAATTGCTTAAAGACTCTGTTAATGTAGGAGAACTTTAATTAAAACTAACGGATTGATACCGTATGATTTAGCTAGCTCTTAGAAAATATGAAGTTAAGAGCGTTAGCTAGCTAATTTCCTCCTGGCCCAGCTGTAGTAATTATATCTAAAGCTAAAGCATCGTCATTCACTGAAATTCCTTTTAATATTTGGTAAACCATTCCTTAGATCTTGTCATCTATAACAAGCTGTTCTAAACTTGCCATTTTGATAATTTCCAAGAATCTCGGACCAGTTTGGATATTTGTTCCAGCGAGAGCCGGAAGGAGCGTTGTAAACATTTTCTCGATGGCAGTTTGTTCATCAGTTATTTCTTAATCTGAATAAAAAGTATAGCAGTCATTAGGTATATTTATATAATGTGCCATTTGAACTAAAGCGGCTGATAGTATTTTTTCTTAAAATTAAGAGTTAATCATATTCTTTTTGTTATTTATCCTTATCTAATAAAGATCTTGTTTATCTATCGTACTTTTAATGTTTGAGGGTATTTTCTACTATAGTATCAGTAAATATTCGATTACAAAAAGAGAGATTCAAATTCATCATGTATATCTCACAATAAAAATTAAAATATTTGGGTAAGACACTTATTAATTATGAGATTTGAAAGTATAACCGTTATTGTTACTGGTGCTGCAAGGGGAATAGGTAAGGGAATCGCTCTAGCTTTTGCACAGGAAGGAGCTAATGTTATAGTGGCAGATATTGATGGTGATGATGCTAAAAAATCTGCTGAAGAACTTGGAAAGTTAGGCACTAATTCACTCTATGTAAGAACTGATGTTTCCAATAGCCTTGATGTTAAAAGGTTAGTGGATAAAACGGTTCAACAGTTTGGGAGAATAGATGTTTTGGTGAATAATGCGGGTATAGGGAAACCTGTTACAATTGACGAGTTGACAGAGGATGAATGGGATAAAACGTTAGCTGTCAATTTAAAGGGGGTCTTCGTATGTTCGAAAGCTGTAATGGATGTTATGAGACGACAAAAATATGGTAGAATCGTTAATATCGCTTCTTTGGCGGGGAAGATTGGAGGTGTCTTTATCGGAGCTGACTACTCCGCATCCAAAGCTGGCGTTATTTCCCTCACGAAATCTTTTGCTAAACACTTAGGGAAGTTCGGGATAACGGTAAATGCTGTTTCTCCTGGCACCGTTATGACGTCGATGATGGATTATTGGCCTAAAAATATGCTAGACAAGATATTACAATCAGTTGTTATAGGTAGATTCGGTTTGCCAGATGATATCGCTCAAGCAGTATTGTTTCTTGCTTCAGAGAAAGCAAGTTGGATTACTGGTGAGATTCTCGATGTAGATGGCGGTGAATCAGCTTTCTACCAACTTGAACGATAAGCAGCTATCTCAGCAAAATCTTAAATAGAAAAGCTAGCTAGCTTCTTTTCTTTTGATTAACGATTGTAAAGAAAGTATAAAGTTAAGCTACGTATTAAAAATATTGAAAAAATAATCCTAAGCTATCATCAAAATAGGGAACTGAAATAGAATGTCAGTTTACACCCTTTATAATATTATTAATTTGATTCTTATGTAGGAGAAAATATTTTACGTATCGTTTGTTGAAGTTTTCGTGTTACTGGACCTGATTTTCCTAATTCTATTTTTCTACCATCAACTTCAGTGACTGGGGTTATTTCCGCTGCGGTTCCACAGATAAAAATTTCTTTAGCGGTATATATATCATATAGGGTTAAATCCTCTTCGAAAACAGTATATCCGAATTTCTGCACTAGGTCTATTATTGTTGCTCTTGTTATTCCTTCGAGAATATACTGTTTTAGGAGTAAACATCTCATCATTCTTTACGATAAATATGTTGGCTCCAGGCATTTCGGCTACGCAGCCGCGTATATCTAATACTCATGCTTCATCTGCGCCAGCTTTAGTAGCATACAAGTGCTGTTGGTAAATACTCAAGTAATTTATACTCTTTATTCGTGGATCCAAGCAATCAGGTGGAATCTTTCTAAGCGGTGATGCAATAACACGGATTCCCTTATCTTTTCCTTCACTAAACATTTCTTTCCAGGGAAAACCAAAAAACAGCTATGGTGAGTTCCCAGTCATTTCAGGCCAGAAATAACCCAAACCCGGCGATATGATAATCCGCATATGAGCATCTTTTATTTTGTTTTTCTCTAAAAACTGGTTACATACTTTTTTTTAACTCATCTTTTTTCAAAGGGAGTTTCATACCAATAGCATTCGCTGATCTTTCAAGTCGTTGGAGATGTTCATATAATTTGAAGATCAACCCATTATATGCTCTTACTCCTTCAAAGAGGGCAATACCATGCACAAATCCTTCATCTATTACCGATATCAGTGATTCATCTTCAGCAAGCTATTTGCCATTTATATAAAATAATAATTTCTTGTTTGCCCATTCTTCAGTCATCTCTAAACCAAACTTCTTCATTTTCTCCGTTTCTTCATTATTAGTCCTTCAAATTAATCAAGTGTTATTATTTTTATGTAGAACTATATATTCAGGAGTATCTTCTGTCACTATTTTTTATATATTATTTTACTTGAAGTTTAAGGGTAGGGACAACGCTTCTTTTAATCGCATTAACGACAGAACAATATTTCTTAGACGAGTCCAGTAATTCTTCAAGTTGTGAATTGTCCTTCTCATTTACATCTATTTTTAAGTACGTCTTTATATTATCAAATGAATATACTTGATCTTCGATTTCGCTTACCTGCATCTTAACTTTCGCAGATAAGGTATTGATTTGTATTCCCATAACTTTAGCAGCTTTTAATATGCTAACAAGGGTGCATCGCCCAATAGCTAACATAAACGATTCAGTAGCTGAAATTCCTGCGCCTCTTCTTTCTCCTCGCTCGTGAGGAGGAGAATCCGTTACTATAGTCATATTTGTTAATTTAGCCTCCATTACTGTATTCTCTTTCCACTCAATATCAACTAATACAGTTTTTTCCTTTTTTCTCTTAATTCCCAAAATTATCATCGCCACATAAATTATACTCTATAAATAACAATTAATTTAAAAGATAACTTCTTTGGTAAGAAACTAGCTAATGTAGAGAATTGAAATAGAATTAGTTTACGTCCCCGGCTTACCCATTATAAAAGATCAACAAAAGGAATATTGTTTAAATAAGCATAGATAGCTAGGGACCAGCCCAGATAGGCTCTGCATTATTCATCATATTATGATCAAATTTGATTTCATAATTTAACTGTTAATACCTGCTGATTCAATAGTATTACATGTTGATAGTTAGCTACCTTTTTCTATTCTTTGTTCTGGAACAAGATACTCGATAGATTCCCCATGAAATACCTGTAAAATATTATCTAAAGCTTGCATTCCCATTCTTCTACGTGTTTCCACTGTAGCTGAACCTATATGAGGTGATAAGATTACGTTATCTAACTTTAATAAAGGATCATTTCTTTTTATTGGTTCGACAGCAAATACATCTAATCCCGCGCCAGCAATTCTTTTTTCTTTAATAACTTTCGTTAAAGCTTGATGATCTACAATTCCTCCTCTTGCAGTATTAATTAAAAACGCGGTCTCTTTCATTAATTCAAGTTCTTGTCTTCCTATCATATCTTTAGTCTGTGTATTTAGAGGTGCATGAATAGAAACATAATCTGATTTTTTCATTAACTCTCTGAGAGATACATATTATGCACGAAAATTTTTCTCTGCTTGCTCATTTCTAATCAAATCAGTATACAGTATATCCATATCAAATGCATGCGCCCGTTTAGCAACTTGATAACTTATGCGACCGAATCCAATAAGTCCCAAGGTCTTACTATATAGATCATTGCCTAATGGAAATAATTGTGTACTTTGACTCCATTTTTCTCTAGTAAATTTATCAGCTTTGAAAAGTAATTTAGATAGAGAAAGCATTAATGTGAATGTGAGTTCCGCTACAGCTTCTGACAATACAGGTGTGAAAGTTACATATACTTTATGTCGTGTACATTCTTCTATATCTATGTTATCACAGCCAACTCCATATCTACTTACAACTTTAAGATTCGGAGCAGCTTGTAATACTTCTTCATTTATGCGTATTTCACCACCAATAATAACACCCTCAAACTCAGGTACATCTACTACGAACTGCTTTTGAGTATAGGGACCAAATTTAGTATTCGTTGTTTCTGAAATTTTTTTAATAACATCCTTATGGAAAAAATCCTTACTCAACGTCGAAACTATTTTTGGTTTCAAATATTTTCACCTTTAACTACGATTATTATTTCTAAAGATATTCGATAGCTAATGTCATCAATTGGTTTTAGAAACGTCATGTAATACTATAAACACTATTGATAGCTATAAAAGCTAGCTAGAGAGGAATTATGTAAATTTACACTGAATAATTAATAATCTCCACATACCAATTAGATTTACAGTTAACAATATGTTATTGAGAAGGCTTTTGAAAAAAGTGTGGAGCTGAAATAGAATAAGTTTATATTCCTGGCTCAAAACTACAAAATCAAAATCTATATTTTTAATCGACTTTTCGAATTTCACTATTTTCTTCAGTTATGTATGATCTCTGAAATGATATAATAATTACTTTACCCTAAGTATTTAAGTTCATGATACATTATAACAAAATAATTATTTCAAGTTGGAAATTTGATTAGAAAGGAAAGTATAAGTATCTTGAAGAAATGTGAAACGATAATTAGGGGCGCTCTAAACGAAGAGCGATTTTTTCTGCTGGAAAATGAAGCTAAACAAATATGCAATCTTCATCATATTCCTACACCAAAATCCTACATAATCAAAACACTAGAAGAAGCTGTTGAACGAGCGAATGAGATTGGATTTCCTGTAGTATTGAAAATTGTTTCTCCTCATATTCTACATAAATCCGATATCGGTGGAGTTGCTTTAGATATCACTGATAACAAACAACTCGAGAACACATATAAAAAATTAATTACAAAAATCAATAGGAAAAAGGCATCAGTACAGATTATTGGTTTTTTAATTGAAAAAATGATGCCTCCCTCAACCGAACTCATTATAGGAGGAATCAGAGACGATCAATTTGGGCCTTCAGTAATGTTAGGAATGGGAGGTATCTTCACTGAGATTTACGATGATGTTACATTTCGTGTTGCTCCTATAAACAAAATAAATGCCTTACGTATGATACAAGAACTAAAAGGATCACGAATATTAAAAGGAATACGAGGAAAACCTTCTGCAGATTTAAAGTCAATCGTAAACTTATTGATTACCGTTTCAGAGTTAATGTGGAGCCATGATACTATAAACCAATTAGACCTTAATCCCGTCATCGTTTATCAACATGATGTCTGTGCAGTGGATGCTCGAATTATTTTAAAGCAGACAAAAGAGAGAGATGCATAATGAATTTAAAGTCATTCTTTAAGCCTAGTTCAGTTGCTGTAATTGGGGCTTCAAGGAAACCACGAAAATTTGGACACGTCATCTTTAAAAATTTTATAGAATCTGAATACAAAGGTAAAATATATCCTATCAATCCAAAAGCAGAGAAAATACTCGGTTTTAAGACATACCCCAGTATAAACGCTGTCCCAGATAAATTAGATCTTGCCATAATCGCTATTCCAGCGCCTATTGTTCCATCAATAATCGATGAATGTTTATCTAAAAAGATTAATGCTGCTATCATCATCTCTGGGGGGTTCAGGGAAATCGGTGAGAAGGGGAATAAACTTGAACTTGAAATTAAGAAGAAGATTGAGGGGAGTAATCTTCGAATTATCGGTCCTAACTGTATAGGAATATACGATCCAGTAAACCATGTAGACACATTATTTCTACCTAGATATAGACTCAGACGCCCAAAGAATGGACCAATAGCGTTTATATCACAAAGTGGCGCTTTCGGTTCAGCGGTGCTTGACTGGGCAGCTTCCCAAGATATTGGAATTAGCAAATTCGTCAGTATAGGAAATAAAATTGATGTGGATGAGGTAGACTTGTTAAACTATTTAGCTGATGATCCTCAAACACGATGCATAGCAGTATATGTAGAAAACATTAGAAGAGGGAGAGACTTCCTGCGGATTTCATCAAGAATCACCCAAAAGAAACCTTTAATTGTATTAAAAGGAGGTTTAACAAATGAAGGAGCTAGCGCAGCCCTATCACATACCGGTTCCTTAGCAGGATCAGCAAAGATTTATGAAGGTGCTTTCAAGCAAGCTGGAGTAATACAATCACAAGCTGTAGATGAATTATTGGATTATGCACGAGCCCTAGCATATCAGTCAACGCCGAAAGGATCGAAAAATATAGCCATAGTCACTAATGGAGGAGGTTTCGGAGTAATAAGCACCGATGAAACATCAAAACTCGGCCTTAAATTAGCAAAGTTCAACCATGAGACAATTAGGAAGTTAAAAGAAAAATTACCTGAATATGCTATACCACATAACCCATTAGACCTTGTAGGTGACGCAGATGTAGAACGCTATAGATCAGCTTTAAATACCGTTTCATCTGATCCAAATGTGGGAATCATCCTCGTAATCGTGCTTCTTCAAACATCCTTCATCGAATCCGACGTGGTTGATGCCATAACTGAAGCTCATGTAACCTATGGTAAACCTATCCTAGTATGTACTATTGGTGGAGACTTTACTCAGATTTTAGTTAGAATGCTAGAGGAAAATCGAATACCTGCTTATCCAACTCCTAAGAGAGCTGTTAATACAATAAACGCTTTAATTCAATATAGTAAAGTCATTGAACAACAAAGAGAAAAATAAGATTTTAAGTACAAGATGCCTGCAATCTAAAAGAAACACACTTCAAGTTTTTACACTTGAATAGCTAACTATCTAAAACATAATAATTTAAAAGTTATCTAACTCAAAACTCTAAAT
>CAZAXO010000052.1:0-11200 GCA_964489085.1 uncultured Candidatus Bathyarchaeia archaeon | reverse complement strand
GATCAATATATGTAGGCGAGTAATCGTCCTCCTACTTTAAGCTCTCTAGCTTCTTTATTCGAGATTACTCCTTTAGATGTTGTGATGATCAGTATCCCTACATCTTGAGATGGTAAATATCTCTTCTCCCATTTCTCAAGGTCATCTATTCTTACGGAGAAATGAGGTCGTACTGAACCACATTTATTTATTCTACCGAGTAGTTGTACTTTAAATTTTCCTGATCTGCTATCATCTATATATTCAAATTCTCCGATATACCCATGCTTCTGTATTACTCGGAGTACTCTACCGATCAATTTGGATGCTGGCCATATTACGCTTTCTCGCTTCCGTCTTTCTTCATTATTATAGAGATTTGCAAGTGCATTTGAAAGTGGATTTATATTTGTCAATTATCTTATCACACTCCTTGTTAAGAAATTGGTTGAGATGGCAAAGTTATTTCTGGTTTCCTCTCTCCTACTGTAAAAGCATAGTTTGTTAAAGTTTGGAAGATTTCTCCTTCACTTGTCTCTATCGATACAGTAGAGGATCTTGTAGTGGTTCCTTTAACGATATTCTTTATCTTCCCAACCTTACCTTGATTGGTGCCTGCTGATACTATGACAAAGACATCTTCATCAAATTGAAGATGAGCTTGTATCTCTTGATTTGGCAGCCCAATTTTTAGGGTGTCTTTGACGTGATATATATCTTCAACAGGTTTGGCAGAATCACTTATCTTTACAAGATTACTTTTCCCATCATGTAGATTCAATTGAAGCTGAGCATCTTTAACCGTTGTCTTTGCTTCTATTCTACATAATTTGAATGCAGCCTCTTTCTTTGGAATCTCTATTAATCTTAACCCTCTATCTGGAACTGGTAATACTCTATAAGCTTTTTCAAGTTTTGGAAGTTCAATAACATCCATTAATCCCGTTGGGTATTTAAAGTCTCTTCTCGTTTTACCATCAACCTTGATGTCGCCTTCAGATATAATTGCTTTCGCTTCTTTCGCGGTATTAGCGTAACCTAATAGATCCCTTATAACTAATAATAATGGTAGGCACGTCTTACTGGGATGTGGACCAGCTCTAGGTTTAGGAGTCCATGTTGCTTCTTTAACGTGTATCGGCCAGAATCGAGGAGCTTTGTATCGTTTGAGGTAAGTAGACCCACCTTTCTTCCCCATAGGATCACCTCTTCACCGTTACCTTAGCTCTATCCAAGATCTTACTTCTCCATTTATCGTCTAAATCTAATTTTGTTAGTAATAAGTTAGAGGTATTAATTGGAACATTTACGGATTCCCCCGATACTTTTTCTCTGGTAACACCATCGATAAAAACTCTATATGAACTTTTGTCTACTTCAGTAATTTTCCCTTCAATACCTGAAAAATCTCCTCTCATTATTTTAACGGTATCACCGACTCGTATGGGGAGAGACCGTTTGTTATATTTTTCTTTTAGTTCTTGTGAGAGATGCGCCGCCATCATCTTCGCTCTCAGATGAGGTAAAGCTTTATGCATCCTTTTTCTCTGTTTTGAAGGTTTCTTTGTCTTACCTTTTATCATATACTATTTCTCCTATTAAACGAATAATTATGGTATTCAATATATCAACTTCTATAAGATTCCTAACTTAGCGGCTAAGTCAGCTGCTTGAAAGTCAGGCGTAAGCTTAACGAACGCCTTTTTCTTTCCTTGTGGTGTTATGAGGGTATTCACTTTCTCTACATCAACCTCATAAAGTTCGTTAACTGCTCGGACTATTTCTTTCTTTGTCGTCTTTGGATCCACTATGAAAATAATTTTATTTTCAGCCTCAAGTAATCTTACAGATTCCTCAGTTACCAAGGGATATAATATAACCGTAAATGGATCCATTTTAGGCAGCTGTCTTCACCCTCTCACTGAACATATTGTCAACTGCTTTTAACGCAGATTCAGACCAAATAGTTAATCTACACGGATGAGTACCTGGAGCCAGGTTCTCTACACTTAAATGACTCACTTTAGCAACGTCGACGCCTAAAATATTCCTTGTTGCTTTTGATACACCTTGATCCTTGTTAACTATGATAAGGGGGCCTATAGCATGCTTTAATCTCCTCCCTCTCATCTTACCTTTACCAGCTCGTTCTTTCACACTCTCTTTCACACGTTGAATATCCTCTCCAACCTTGAGGTTCTCCAACACTTCAAGTGCTTCTTTTGTCTTATCGAGTTCCTCAATCTTATCTGAAACTACAATAGGTAATCCTCTTTTCAAATTAAAGATATGTCCTCTACTACTAACAAGATCCTTATTAGCAGTTGCTGCAATTGCAGATTTTAGAGCTAAACGACGTTCTTTACGATTAATTTTCTTTGTAAGAATCTTCTCAACTCTTGGAGGATGAGCTAATCTTCCTCCAACTGTGCCTGGGGCAAAAGCTCCTTGACCTGCCTTACGGTATCGTTCACCTTTTACTCTTGGTATTCTAGATAATCCTCTTCCAACACCATAGGATTCTGCTGTTGTCTTCTTCCCTGCCATAGGATCTCTTCCTTGTGGCTGGAATCTTTTTGACTGTTGGGCAATCACTGCTCTGCGAATAATATCCGATCTAAATTCGGCTTCAAATACTTTTGGAAGAGCTATGGTTCTACTTGATTTTCCATTTAAGTTATAGATTTTAACTCGATTCAAGAGGAAGTCACATCCTTTTATTACCCTGCTGTGATTCAATGTTTATCTTATCTATTTCGTAAGATACCTCTGTAGAGATAGGTGGTCGTATGGCATATCTTATTGTAACCAGTCGCTTTTTAGGACCGGGAACGCTTCCCTTCAAAATTAAGTGATTTTCCCCAACAGTGCCATAATTAACAAAACCTCCTTTCGGTGTTACTTGCATCTCAGAGTCCCCTATACGGAGGACTTGTTTGTTATATTCTGTTCTCCGGTGGAAACCCATCTGACCTGCCCGAGGGATGAATCTCATCACGTAGTTTGGAGTCCATGGTCCTATACTACCTACTCCCCTTACCGTTTTACGGGATTTATGAGGTAATTTTTTTACTCCCCACCGTTTTACTGGTCCTTGGGTTCCTTTTCCTTTTGTTACTGCTCGAACATCTACCCATTCTCCATTCTTGAATATTTCAGAAGCTTTAATTTCTTTACCTAACAGGGTTTTAGTATAAGCGAATTCTTCTTGGATAGTGCCTCCCCCTATCTTAATCTCTACAAGTTCTGGTTTTTTCCGTTCTCGTTTTGCTAATCTAGGCTGCGTTATTAATAATAATCGTATTTGAGATATCTCATTTAACTCGGACTCTATATTCTTTAACTGTGTTTCAGTATCAAATTTTTCTGGGATAGTTACTAATCGGTTTAGGTCTTTAGGTGGATTCTTTATCCATGCCTCGGTTAGTATCTTCAATCCATCAACATTTTTCTTATACACTCTTATCCCACAGACTATCATAGGTGGAGTCTCAATAACCGTAGCTGGAACTACAACTTCCTTACCGAACGTTAATGATCCCTTCTTATTATCCACCGCTGCTACTTGCACCATCCCTGCTTTGTAGCCAGCGAAACCTAATGGCTTTGGCTCCCCTTCATATTCAGGCCATGTTTTTATTCTAGCTATCCAACTACTTGCTCTACTCCTTGGAGAAAAAGCAAGAGAACCTCGTCGTGGCGCACTCCATTTCCTACGCATTTAATATCACTTTATTCCTAAACTTTCTTTTCTTTTGCTGATGTTTTCTCATCATTTAAAATCTCAGCAGTAAGTTTATCTAGGAGGCTTCTTCCTTGCCTTGTAAGTTGTCTTCCCTCCGTACCCTTCTTTTCAACTAGTCCAATCTTCTCAAGTTGTTGGAGCGGATTTCTTACTGATGCGCCTCCCCCTTTCCAAGTGCGTTCACTATGTCTCCCTTTACGTTTTCTGCCTCCATATTCTTTTCTCATTCTTGAAATTCCTATAGGACCAATAATGTAAAGCTTTCGAAGTAATGATGCGCAACGTGTATACCACCATTCTCTATCTTGAGGTGGGCGTTCTCTATGAACAGCAGTTTTTGTAAAGAAAGCCCAGCTTGGAGGTGTTACTTCTTCAAAATTCTGTTTAAGATGACCCGCCAATTTTTTAATCAGTTTATCCGGATGAATATCATATACTGATGGCATATCCTTTCACCATATATGGACTAGGCTGCGTAGTAGTATTACCTGATGAATTTTTTTTGAACAGTCTAATCCTATTAAATTCACCTTTCCAGTCACCTATATTTATCTATGATTCGGAGAGGAATAACCTTTAGGCTTGAAAATAAAGCTTTCGTAATCTTCATTTTCAAATATAGTATAAAGATAATAAAGAGATGTCAGCTATAATTGTATACTGAAGCTTCTTAACATCTCACAAATAACCGAATAACTACAATTATTCTGTCGTCAACTGTATACATTTCTAATTTACTATATTCCAGAAGATAGGATGCATCTATTATAGTGTTATATTTTTATTTAGGCTACTTTAATCTTGTTTTTTTTGAATGATTCTTTTATTAAATTTTTTATGGCATCTTCATTAATTTCATGATTTTGATTCAATAAGTTATTAGCTTTCATTCTCGACACTATTTCAGATAATGCCTTGTCTATATGAGTACTCTTTCCTTTTTTATGAGAACGTTTGATTACTAAGGTGACTGAACCTATCATAGCAGCAAACAGAATAAGCGATGCGAGTTCGTAGTCTTTTGGTATCATAGTTGGGAAGAAATAGGTGATGATAACAAGAATCCAAAGAGGAACGAGCAGCATCTTTATTAGTGTATCCGAAATAAAACTTGCGAAATATATTATCGTTATTAATATAGCTGCACTAAATGATATCGTAAATGGAATCAACAAAAAATTACTATACAAATTCTCGAAAAATGTTTGAATAAATGGTAAAAAATCAGTTACTAATTCTAAAATCAATCTCTCTCTATCCTTTGAAGTATTTCTCTTTTCATAATCATATTATCCGAAACAAGTATCTTTGCCTCTAAGAATCTACTGTACTTATGTTCGCTGGATGATATAAGGATACTATAAATAGATTTGGGTATTATCACTCTAGCAAGCTAGCCATAATAGTCGCCATTTTAAGATAAGTTTGCGTCTTTTGATCAGCCTCTAACAAGTTGTATACTTAACTCTTTTCATCTACATTTATCTTCTGTTCAATTAATTATGAGGATACGACTACCATCTTGCTTCCCTCAATTTTGTAGTTACTTGGTTTTTCTTCTGATAACTATTAAAACCACTGTAGCGATGAATGCTATGGAAAAAGCATAGAGGGGATACCATTGCTTAAAGTTGCTATCTTGACTATGAACAATTACTTCCACCTCCCTTTGCTCTGCTTCAATAATTGCCGTTGAAGCATTTGGTGTGAATATATGTACGGAACCAGTTGTGCTTATCCTAGTGATAGTTGCGTTATAGCTTGAAGATGAAATACTTTCCTCAACATATGTTTCAGCGGTAATCTCAGAGTAGAGGAATGGAGTAAGAATAGTACTTAATAAAGCTGAGTTGATGAAGATCAATATCAGAACAGTACGGTTCATTTTATATCTCTCATACTTCTACCTTACAGTTTTTGATTACATAGAATCGTTATCTAAACGATAAATCTCTTCTCTTTTATAGTAGTAACGTTTCTAGTTTTAAATCTATATGACGAAATTATATTGAATATGTACTGACTAGTTTTATAAGAAAAAGTAAAAGATCTCCTTGAATAACTATTATGATAAGTAATTGGTAATTAGGTAATATCCTAACATTCATGGGAATAGGTCATTTTTAGGAGCAGTTGTATAGTATGGATGTATTGCAGGAAGCCCTGTTCTATGAGCAGTTAAAGAATCAAATAGTTCGATGCAATTTATGTTCTCATCGTTGTTTAATTCCCCCATCTAAAAAGGGAATTTGTAACGTTCGAGAGAATAGAAATGGTAGGTTGTACACATTAGTATATGGTCGAACAATTGCTAAGGCTGTTGATCCCATCGAGAAGAAACCTCTCTTTCATTTCTATCCTGGTTCATCAGCGTATTCCATCGCTACAGTGGGCTGTAATTTTCGTTGTAAAAATTGTCAAAACTATGATATATCTCAATTACCTACAGAAACCTCCAAAGTTATAGGCGACTCTGTTTCTCCTGAATCGATTGTTTCAGATACTCAGAAATATGACTGTAAGAGTATTGCTTATACATATACTGAACCGACGATATTTTATGAATATGCATATGACATTGCAAAGTTAGCACATAAAGAAACTCTTAAAAATATTTTTGTTACAAACGGTTATATAAGTGAGGCAGCTCTAAAAGAGATACAGCCATATTTAGATGCTGCAAATATAGATCTAAAGTCATTCAATGACTCTTTTTACCGGAATATGTGTGGCGCAAGATTATCTCCTGTCCTAGACTCGATTCGTCTTTACAAAGAACTTGGTATATGGATTGAGATCACCACCTTAATTATTCCAACAGTAAATGACTCTAATGAAGAATTGAAAAAGATTGCATCATTTATCCATGATGCGTTAGGTCCAGAAGTTCCATGGCATATAAGCGCATTCCATCCGACATACAAGATTTTAGATTTACCTCGAACACCAGTTGATACTTTACGAAGAGCAAAAAGGATAGGCTTAGAAAACCACCTTCAGCATATCTATATTGGAAATGTTCCAGGCGAAGGAGATAATACTTCATGCCCTAATTGTGGTGAAACATTAATTAAACGAATCAATTATCAAATCGTAGATAATTTAATAGTAGACGGTAAATGTCCAAAGTGTAAAGTTAAGATGAATGGAGTTTGGAATTAAGTGGTCAAGCACCAAAAACATTTCAAAACTCTTCAACAGATAATGGCCACATATGATAAACAATCACGATTTTACAATGAACTGCATGAGGATGAACAACAAATCAAATTCGCACTTGCTTTAAGGAAACTAGCTCCTCACTTAAAGAAAACAAATAAATATCTGGACTGTGGTTGCGGTACAGGGTTACTCCTACAAAAGCTACACAATTTCAAGTCAATAGTAGGCGTTGATATCTCTCAAGAGATGCTCAAAGAGACATCAATGAACCTCAAGAGTGAAGATCATAATCTCATTAGAGGAGATTCCAATAACTTACCATTAATGGATAGTATTTTTAACCTAATTTTTGCATTTACACTTATAGATGGAGAAATAAACGGAGTAAATACCCTTAGAGAATTACGTCGAGTAGCAACTCCTGATGGAATTTTAATTGTATCGATGCTGAGGATATGTCCTGCAGTTTCACAACTTAATGAACTTCTAATCGCATCTGATTTAAAAATAGTTGAAGTGATAGATGTTAACGGTTTGAATGAAATCATCTTAATATTATGTAGGATGACATGAATAATTAGCTAACAACCAAAAGTAAGTTAAATGGTAAACATAAGAATATAGAAGAGTGAATTCTGAAAGGTGATTACATGAATGTTATTACATCAGATATTCTTGTCATTGGATGTGGCATATCTGGTTGTGTTGCAGCGTTACAAGCTGCGGAAAACAGATTATCTGTGATCATGATAGTTAAGGGAGAGGAACCTGAGGAATCCGCTACTTATGATGCTCAGGGGGGAATAGTCTATCATGGGAAGAATGATTCTTCTCAGTTGTTAATGAGGGATATATTGGTAGTAGGTGATGGAGCAAGTTACCCTCCTGCAGTAAAGGTTCTCGCTGAAGAGGGATTACCACTTGTAAAAGAAGTATTAATCGATCAAGCTCAAGTCCCATTCGATAGAGATGCTGATGGCAATCTAGATCTTACTGAGGAGGCTGCACATTCAGTGAGACGGATAATTCATGTAGCTGATTATACGGGAAAAGCTATTGAGGTAGCTCTATTAAAGTTAATTAAGGAAAATCCTAACATATCCCTCGTTACTAATAGAATAGCTATAGATCTTCTCACTGAAGAGCATCATACAGACGACCCCTTAGCTGTTTACAGAAGACCTGTCTGCCTAGGCGCGTATATATTCAATAGTAAAGAGCAAGTGGTAGATAGTTATCTTGCTAACGTAACGATTCTAGCGACTGGGGGCTTTGGTAGTATATATCTTTACACAACTAATCCCCAGGGATCAACTGGAGATGGTTTCGCTATGGCTTATAGAGCTGGAGCAGAGCTTCGAAACATGGAATATGTCCAGTTTCATCCAACCGCTTTTCGTTATGGAGATTCTAAGTGCTTTTTAATCTCTGAATCTGTGAGAGGGGAAGGTGCAATATTGAAAACACCAGACGGACATCCATTTATGAATAAATATCATCCATTCAGATCCCTAGCACCTCGTGATGTGGTCTCACGAGCCGTCTTTGAAGAGATGTTAGAACATGATTACCCTCACGTTTTATTGGATCTTGCCTCCTATATGGAAGAAGAGAAGATCAAAACACGTTTTCCCACAATCTATGAGACCTGTATAGAACGTGGAGTAGATATTACCTCGGAACCTATTCCAGTTGTTCCAGCAGCTCATTTTGCCTGTGGAGGCGTGAAAGTCGATTTATGGGGGAGAACGAGTATAGATCGCCTCTTTGCAGTAGGAGAGGTATCTCTCACTGGTGTACACGGAGCCAACCGCTTAGCTAGCACCTCAATGCTTGAAGGATTACTCTGGGGAGATAGATCAATAAGGAAAATTATTGAAGATTCTCATCACTATCTTAACTATAAACCATCACCTGTCCAAGAATGGGTATATACCGGTGTCGAAGCACCTGATCCTGCACTTATCCACCAAGATATGAATGTTTTACGGTATATGATGTGGAACTATGTTGGACTTGTTCGATCGACGAAGCGATTGCAACGAGCAATCGAAGACTTGAAGCACCTTCAAGCAGATGTAGAAGACTTTTATCGGTATGCTCAATTGACACCAGAATTAATTGAATTACGAAATGCGATACAGACAGGGGTGATCATTGCTCACGCATCTTGGTTAAATAAACGTAGCAGAGGCTGTCATTATCGAATAAATTGAAGGCTGTTACCTCTGAATCAAGTATTTAAGAGATAATCCACCCTTAATGATTATATAGTTACTATTAAAATAGCATATCTAGTAAATAGCAGCGATATAATACATGATTGAGTCATCAGGCTTAGGCGATACGCATGTTTGAGAGAATGTTGAATGAGGATAAACAGGCTAGTGATATAACTAGTGAACTAATTATCCCGAAACATCTGCAAGCGAAAGCAAAAGTTGTTGCTAAGGAAGATTGTATTATTGCGGGATTAACTTATCTATCACAAGAACTAGAAAAACATCAGTTAGAAATGAAGGTTTTGAAAGATGATGGAGAAATAGCGAAAAAGAGTGATATTGTCGCTCTTATCAAAGGAAATGCACGAACTATTCTACTTTGCGAGCGGGTATTCCTGAATATACTGGGGAGAATGAGTGGTATTGCAACAGCAACGAGAAGAATTGTTAATCAGGTTACCAAAAAAAATCCTACTGTTAGGATAGCTGCTACCAGGAAAACCCTTTTAGGATATCTTGATAAGATTGCCGTGATCATTGGTGGGGGCGATCCTCATCGATGGGGATTAGCAGATCACATTTTAGTTAAGGATAATCACATTGCACTCGTTGGCATAGAAAAAGCGATTGAGCGAGTTAAGCAAGTTTCTTTTGTTAGAAAGATTGAAGTTGAAGTTGAAACTATAGAGGATGCTGTTAATGCAGCTAACCTTGGTGTTGACATCCTTATGCTAGATAATTTTACCTCTGAACAAATATGTCAAACAGTTAAACTATTAAAAAGGAAGAATCTTCGTACTAAAGTCCTACTTGAAGTCTCTGGAGGTATAACTGAAGAAAATATCTTAAGATACGCGGAATGTGAAGTAGACGTCCTCTCCCTTGGTTCCTTAACACACTCAATAAATAGTATAGACTTTTCACTTGAGATCAGTAAATCGTAAACCATTACAAACAAGTTGAATTCTTTACATTCAAGAAAGAAGAATTTCACTTAAGTTAATGGTCGATCATACTTTTTAATCACTTTGATTCGTAAGAGATAGATTAAAAAATTATTTTATGATTGATTGTACTAATATAACGAGGTACAGAAAGCCCTTGAAAAGCCGGAAATTGACGCAGTTAATTCATAAAGGAGTATTGGTGCCTGATCCTTATAGTGCGCAGGGATTCACCTTAACCATCAATGGTACAAGCATTTCTTTAACGACTCATCAAGAAGAAATGGCTATTGCTTGGGTCAAGAAGCTTGGAACAGAGTATGTTCAAGACCCAGTTTTTAAGAAGAATTTTTCGAAAGATTTCAAGGTTGCACTTGGCGTAAAAGGGTCCTTTACTGTTGATGATTGTGATTTTTCCGAGTTACTAACATTTGTTGAGAAGGAGAAACAAGTTAAGGAATCATTAAGTAAAGAAGAGGTGAAGATTCTTCGCGAAAAACGTAAAGTTGTTCGGGAAGAGAATAAAACCAAGTATGGGTATGCTCTTGTTAACGGCGAACGTATCGAGATAGGTAATTATGTTGCTGAGCCCTCCTCTATCTTTATGGGAAGAGGTAAGCATCCTCTTCGAGGTCGATGGAAGCCAGGTCCAAAACAGAGTGATATTATCCTTAATCTCTCACCTGATGCCCAAAAACCACCTGGCAACTGGAAAGCTATAGTATGGGATTCTAATGTTATGTGGATCGCAAAATGGCATGATAAATTATCTGATAAGATGAAATATGTGTGGCTCTCTGATACCTCACCTCAAAAACAGCTCTCTGATATAGAAAAGTTCGACAGAGCAAAACAACTTAAAGGTAAGATACGCAAAGTACGTATCCATATAAAGAAGAATCTCATATCTTCTAATAATCAACGACGCAAAGTTGCTACCGTCTGCTACCTTATAGACACCCTTAAACTACGTGTTGGTGATGAAAAGGATACTGATGAAGCAGATACAGTAGGTGCTACGACACTTAGACCTCCACATATACAAATAAAAACCGGTAATACTGTTTCCTTCAATTTTCTTGGAAAAGATTCAATACCCTGGCGGAAAGAGGTGAAGCTACCTGAGACGGTTATCAATAATATAAAAG
>CAZAXO010000051.1:0-11286 GCA_964489085.1 uncultured Candidatus Bathyarchaeia archaeon | reverse complement strand
CATAAGTATAGTTGATCATAGGCTCCTCCTGAAAGTTTTTCAGCACCTAGTATTGTTTCATCGTTACGTCTAACTTCTATTTTTCTTGTATCTTGGTTTAGCAATACTTCTTGATAAAGCCCATTAGTTATTTCTTTAAAATATTTAGAAATTAAACTGTTTTCCCCAAAAAGCTTAGAAACTTTATCTTTTTCTTCTTTTTCTATTTCTTTAAAAAAGTTTATAACTTCTAACACATTTTTTCTGTTGTTCATGTTCTGTTGTACAAATTCAAGCAATTGTCTTTTTAATGCCTTTAAATCTACTGATGTCTGACAGTATAGATATTCTTCTTTGCGTAAAATTTCATTAGTTTCTCGTTCTATTTCTTCCATTTCACCTTGAAATATTCGTAGATTGTTCTCAATATTTGTAATTTCCTCTTTAGTTGATCCTTCTTCAGATTGTAGCGTCGAATAACTCTTTTCTGAAAATTTGAGATCTTTAGCCTTATTTTTGTATTCTTCAAAATTTACAAGTTCTTCATTCCAGTAATAGAGATTCTCTTTCGAATTATTACTCTTCTTCCCAAAGAGGCTTTCTAAGACACCTCCTTGTCTTCCAATTAATTCTCCTTTCTTTTTTTGAATGCTATTAAATTTTTGTTCCTCGGTAAAAAAATTCTTTTCATACCTCCCAATATTCGATGTAATCCCTTCAATATTTTTCGCATCCAATTTAAATTCTGAAGCTTCTATTTTTAGTTGTTCAAAATCTTTATCAAGTAGAGACTTTTTTCTATAAAATTGATATTTATATCCCCAAGCTATAATTGTTGAAATTAAAAATAATAATACTAGCATATTAAAAAATAATGAGTTTTGTATAATACTACCCAATAATGATAGACAGAGAAATATAGGTGATATTTTCGCTATAGAAGTGAAAAAATTAGTTTTCGTTTCTTGTTCTGTCAACTCTTCTTTCTTTTTTTTATAAATAGTTATTTTCGGTCTAATCTCTTTATCTATCTTTTCCTTTGTATCTCTAAGAAATTGTAAAGATCTATTTTTTTCATCAAGCTCATCAGAATCTAACAAGTTTTCGAGTTTTTTTATAGCTTTTCTTCCCTTCTCAAATTTTTCTCTTTTCCTAGCATCTTCAAAGCGTTCAATTTTTTGTTGAATATCTTCTTTTTTTTCTTTTAAATGCATATACTTTTCTTCAAGTTGACTGTAATTTTCTTTTGTTAATTTTTCATTTAAATCATCAATTTTACCTACGAGTTCTTCAGCGTTGTCTATTCTTGTCTTTAATAATTCATCTCCTATCTCTTTAAATAAGCCAGTAGGAGTTATTTTACCCATTTCCCTTAGAATATCCGTTATTTTTGAGATTTCATCTGTTCTTAAACCTGTTAAGCGATCCATCACTTTAGTATAAAAAGCGTTTTCTGTACGTTCGTCTCTAGATATGGATAGATCACTATCTCTAATCACAAAAATATTACAGCATTCTGATGGAGTTAAATCAGCAAAATCCGTTAAATTCCCTTTTTCTGGTAGTTTGATCTCATTTCCTATATCATCTTCAACAATGACATATCCTTCTGGTTTTTCTTCTACCCTATTTATGTGTTTAAACATTCTAATATTTCTGCCAAGTAATAATTTTACAAGCGCATCAATTGTAAGCGTTTTTCCATCTTCATTATTTCCAGAAAATAAATTAAAATCATGCAATTTAATTCGTCCAGTATTTGACAAGGGGCCATACCGCATTATTGAAAATTCTTTTAGTCGCATTATTTTATCTCCATCATCGCTCTAATTGCTAAATCACGCATCTGTTTTTTCTCATCCACTTTATAGTCGGAACCCTCAAGTTTCTTGATGAAGTTGTTAAATAAGTCGTCCTCGAGTATCCTACTAATATCATAGAAGGGATAATGATCTTCAATGCATATTTTTGAAGCAATCTTTTTCATTTGTTTTATTAATTCTTTTTCAGATATCCCGATAGCTTCGCTGTTGATGTATCCCTTTACTGTTAGGATGATTTTCGCATTGGAATGAGTATTCTTGAGACCCTTTTTTAAAATTTCTTTGGGATTGTCAGTATTATAGGGATCTAGTACAATATTTATTTTTTCAAAATGTGGGCTATCCATAGAATATTCGTTTGGTGGTTTCCCAACTTCAAAAAGATTTACTTTTCTTCTTCCTGTTTCTCTTTTTGTTATTGAAATAGGGGATCCAGGATAACAGAAATATCCTCCGTTTTCTAGCATTCGTTTATCAAAACTTGTATGAAAATGTCCTCCGAGTATGTAATCAATTTTTAGGTCTTTAAAGTATGAGATCTTAAGGGGCATATATCTTTCATTACCCTCATCTCCAAAGTCTCCTCTAAAAAAGAATGCGTCTAGCAGTTCTCCATGATATAGGAGTATATTCGTTTTATTTGTGTCTAAGTTAGTTTTTAATAATCGAAGTCTACTTTGAATTTCTTTTTCTTCAATTTTCTCAAATGGCATACCCCAAATTACCACATCGTTATATTCAAAGGGAACTTCATGATCTGTCAAAATAAATAAATCTTCGCCAAAATGTAATCCACTACTATAAGAATCAATATCATGATTTCCAGGAATTATGATAATTTTAAAACCTGTATTAGAAAAAATTTCTCTTATTATAGGTCTAAGTTTTTCAGCATCGATATCTTTATCAAAGAGGTCTCCGCTTATCGCAAAAATATCAATTTTTTCTTTTTTTCCAATTTCAATTAGTTGCTGGAGAGTTTTCCATCTTTCATCATTCTCTTCTGTTAAATGTATATCTGCTGTATGAAGTATCTTCATTGCAGTTTCCCCAACATAAATTACTTGACACACGATACTAAATTAAATCTCCATTCTATATTTAAATTAACGTACAATCTATTGTGCAGCTAGATAGCTTCGTATTCTTTTTCAGATAGAGTTTCCTAATTAGATAAATAGTCTATTGTAATTCTAATATTCAAAAACGGTGGCACTACATTTTTTATACTTATCTAATATATTTACATTAATTAGAATACTAAATTGATCAAGTCCTTGTAGGTGATGTATCTAAATGGTTGAAATAACGTGTTATGGTGGAGTCAACGAGATCGGAGGAAATAAATTTCTGTTAAGCTTTAGCAACGGATCGCTCTTCCTTGATTTTGGATTATCCTACCAAGAAGAATCACTCTTTTTTGAAGAGTTCCTTCAACCAAGATCAAACTGTAAATATTATGATTTACAAAGGCTTGGATTATTACCCAAATTAAATGGAATTTATAGAAAAGATATTTTTTGTCCTGAGGGCCTCAAAGCTTGCACACTACCAGGATTGGATTTCTGGGAAAGTCGTTTGAAATGTTATGAAGACTCAGCTCAAGAGAAGATATGGACTCCTGATGCAGTCTTCATCTCACACGCTCATATAGATCATTGTGGATATATTCCGTACTTAGGAGATATTCCTCTAATCTGCTCAGAAACAACACAAAAATTAATGCAATCCATACCAGACGTGGCCAACTTAAGAGGATTCGATAGTGAACTAGCAAATATGAAATATAGAATAATAGAGACAAGAAAAAAAGGATTTTTCCAAGATTCTCCTTACATAACGAAAAAAGATTCTCAAGATAGAAATTTTAAAACAGTAGCTAATGGAACAAAAATAACAACTGCTAATGGAATTGAGGTTACAGGTTTTGATGTGGGACATTCTATTCCAGGTTCTATGGCTTGTTTAATAGAAGCTGACGGTAAACAAATTCTCTATACTGGTGACCTTCGGTTTCATGGCAGATATCAACCAACTCTAGATGCATTTGATGACCTTAAACCAGATATCATGGTTTGCGAAGGAACAAGAATAGATGAAACGATACCTGACGATGAAACTCGTGTTCAGACAGATATATCATCTATGATTTCTCGAACTGATGGATTATTCATGATTGGTTTCGCATGGAAAGATATCGAACGCTATGAAACAGTGAGAGATGCTGCAACATCAGAAGGTAGGATACCAGTATTTGATCCTAGATTAGCATATCTCTTAGCAAGATTGGGACGTGATATTTATGAAGAAGGAGCAAAAGTATTTCTTGAAAGAAGTAATTCTATGATCTATTCACTAGATGATTACAAAAAAGAAAAACACAAGATTGGGCTAATTCCTGTAAACGATTGGGATAGTACAAGCGATCCAACAATAACAGACATTACTCATAGAGATAAAGGAGTGTCAGCAGTTGGACTGAAAGCAAATCCTGAAAGCTACGTCCTCCAACTTGATTATTTCCGTTTCAAAAATATTCTCGATATAGAACCCCCTCCAGACTCTGTGTATGTAAGAGCACAATGTGAACCATTTAATCCTCAGATGGAACTCTCAGAAACCCGAATGATTAACTGGTTGAAACACTTTAATATTAATGAATGTAATGACCATGAACCTATTCAAATTCATGCCAGCGGGCATATAAGTGGAAAAGAAATTCAAGAATTGATAGAAAGGGTAAAGCCGAAGAAATTGATCCCAATTCATACCCAAAAACCAAAACTATTCTATAATAACTACGGTGACGTAACTTTGCCTGAAAAAAATAGCCCAATATTATTTTGAAATATTGGCATTTTCAGTAAAAAATTGCTATATATATAGTATTGTAATGTCTTCGGTTTAAACTCGTCTGTTAAATAAATGTAAAAAATCGGTTGAAAATTCCTTTTTTCACTGTAATTGCCATACGTATTTTTACATATATGAATAAATACATTAGTTTTTGATTAATTTGAGTATTATAATGAAGAAGATGTATGCCTTCGGTTGATGGAAACAGTTAAGTAACTATTCATATAATATATGTTATTTTGAGTCGGAAATGTCTCAACCTCAATTTAAAGCAGCTCAAGCAGCTGCTAATAGAATAATTAAGAAAATGAATGTGCAATTTGATGAGATAAAAAGCAAAGCTGATGGGTTGGAAAGTCAATTAACAGATATAAGTAATAGGGTTACTCAAATCAGTGAACAATTAACAAGTATAGAAAGCAAAGTGAAGGCAGTTAGTCAAGAAGAGGTTTAAGATTGGTTAAAAACTTACGCCTATCTAAAATTTCAGTTAAAAAAATGGTAGGGAAAACTGATTACGCTAGTGATGAATCTTTAATGGAATCGATACATACTATGAACGCTGTTTGGAATATTAGCTTACATAAATATCTTGAAGATTTGGGTAATGGAGTAGTTGATTCAGTATCTTTCACAAAAGATAAACCCTATCATTATTTTTTTGCAAGGCGATATAGAAACAATATTGCTATAACAATCAAGGAAACTGATAAAACAATTAATTTTTCAATTCCAAGTCAAGATATTACTAAAATATTGATTGTTTAACTTACTTGCATTCTGAATCAATGTTAGCCATTTGATCTTCCGTTAGTATATATTTCTCTAGGTGAACACCATATTTAGGGCAATAGCTCATTTCTTCTGATAGTTTTTCTCCACACTTCTAGCAAAACAATAACTCACATCCACTAAATAACCTAGATATCTGTTTATATTTCACTTTGCTAACTAGAAGTCATCTTATGTTACATAATTTTTCAGCTATCAACCTATCTGCAGAGCATAAATTATAGGACATTATTGTCTCACGGTGGACCCATTCATAGTGTGAATGATCTTTTAGACTTATTTCACCGTTACCTAAGCGACATAGGCAAGCAAGTAATCTAATGAAAAACTTCTCATAATCGAAACAAACAGCATAATAAGGAATTATATCAGTTATAGTAACTCCTAACTCCTCATATATCTCCCTGCTGAGACAATGATGAAGAGTTTCTCCCTCATTAAGTTTGCCTCCAACAAATTCCCAACAATCCCCAACATGATCATTGCCAAATCTTTTTGCAATAAGTAATTTCTGAGAATCATTTTGTATAATTGCAGCTGAGACATTATAGAACAAATTATTACCTAATTTATCTTCAAGAAACCTAACTTGTTCTCCTAAAAGATTATTATAACGTACTCCGTCTTTAGCGTGATCAACTCTTTTATGACAATTTGGACATAATGCAATAACTGTGTCTGGGCTATCAGGTCCTTTATCAGCTCTTCTAATAATGTGATGAGGTTCAAGATAGGGATCTCCACTTTTAGTTTTAAAGGGAGCAGGATTACCACATCCTTCACAGAATCCTAAAGCTCTACTTTTCACATAATTAGCAACTCGTTCAATTCTACGATAATAAGTTGATATAGCTTTTTTTCCAACCTCATCTAATGGAGCTGAGTTACTAGCATCAAATGCTTTCTTCCTTCTTTCTGAAAGCGGAATAACATCAAGTACTTCTTTGGATTCTGGAGTATCATCTTCGTGAATAGTTATCGGTAGTAATTCAAAAACAATTCCTCTTCGTAACTTTTCCTCCTCATCAATTGTTTCGCTGTATGTATAGCCTATACAATTAAACTCTCCAAGAAAGGTATAATATCCTCTTTTTTCAGCCTCTTCGAAAAACAGAATCTGCTCTTTATTCTGTATATGATCTTTAATAGCACGATTTCCTTTGTCAAATTTCATATCACCTCGTGTACCTTCACCACTGTAAAGATAGGTGTTATTGTTACTCCAACCGTCTTTGTATCCATATCTGCTTCCTTGAGAAGTATGAAATAGGAAAATAATAGAAAATTTACTCGGTGTACTAATACCTCCTTGAGATTGACCACCAAATTGGCGATGAATTTCTGATCTTTTGTAAATCATATTAGGTTTAAAATAAATTATAGGATCAACAAGATTCAAGATTTTGAACCTACTATTACTATTATTCTATTATCTCATAAAATTAATCATATAAGATATAGCTAAATAGTTAATGAGAAAAAATAGAGAAAAACTTCGTACAACAACTTAAACAGTTATTCTTATTTTGGAATCAATAAATAGTTAATATTCATGAAGTTTAAATCTATTTTCTATAATTGCTCTGAAGAATATGTATGTAGAGAAGTGTTTGGTATATCAGGAACTAATCAAACTGAACCCGCAAAAATTGTGCAAGAGGTAAAATGGGATACCCGAATCGTAAAACAATCTGATTACAATATACTTTTCAATAAAACCTTCCTGAAATATAATTGGAAAAGTAAGTATTCTTATGATTATGGTTTAGGTAAATTTGAGGTTGATTTCTGTAAGACTGTTAGAACAAGGGATGTTTTTGTTGAAATTCAGTTTGGAAAGACTGAAGCATCTTTGAAAGATTTAGCTGAATTCCAGATTGCATATAATAATAAAGTCATAAATCTCGGAATATTAATAATACCAGAAAAGCCTCGCGAGTTTCTTCCTAATCGTGATCCAAAAGCAATTGGTGGAATGGCTTATCTTGGATATATTGAAAATATCCTGCCAAAATTAAAATATGATGCTCCAATATGGATTATTGGATTATTACCAACTAATGCTTAACAAGTGGTTATATTTTTACCCTAATCTATTAGGGATATGATACTGAATAATGCAGTTTAGGATAGCTAGCTAGGGTAGAGAATCCAATTCTAGCGAACCATAATTTATAATATGATTAAGTAGTATGTGACATAGCATGTGCTACTATGACTAGGTGAGGCTAAAACTTGGTTGAGTACTCCTGGAAACAGGTTCTTGAACGGGTGAATATTGACCTGAACTCATGGGATCATGTTAGCCCACAGATCAACCACTCAATATTCAAAGAATTAGGGCTTCAGCCAAAGAATTATATCCCTATATACTCAGAGCGCGAGCGACAAAATAAACTCGGTTCAACCCCAAAGATATGGCCTTTTCGCAATGGTATAGGTAGATGTGTCCTAATACGCGGGGATATGATAGTTAAGAACACTTATGGAAAGCGAGAACACGATGTCAAAACTCTGAAAGAAAATAGGATCTCTCAATCCACTGCTATTAAGAATGCAAAAAATGAAAGAGAGTTCTTAGTGCAAGGATACAATTCTAAAGTTTTCCATGAACTCATTAATGAGCCTGAGGAATTGTATATTGGAAGCGCGGGTAAACTCTATCTTAATGCAGATGCAAAGTATTTCCATCCCGTGAAATTAAAAAGAGTCCAGTTCGAATTAGACTGGTCTGTTGAGAGTGAATATGAAATATTACTGTTTGAAGCCAAGCTTTCAGGTAAAGAGGGGACCAAAGAATTTGTTCTATTACAGGTCTTTTATCCTACAGCTTATCTAACATTAAAAGTTCCGAATAAAACCATTCGCCCATTCTTCTTAGATATTATTAAAAGAACTGGCTATGTTGATTATCACTTTATGGAAATTCCCTACACCAATGCATTAGATTTAGCTTCATATAAAAGAAATCCCAATCATAGTATAACTATTCGCGTTGTATAGTATATGCATAGCTAGCTTTCACTGAAGATTAGTGAACTAAAATAATTAGTCTTGGGGTTACTGATTGTGTATCAATTTGGATTAATTTGACTAGTTCCTTCCGAGGTTAGTGATACGTGGAAACTCATGTCTGCTGCTTCTAACAGTTCTGGATGATGATCGACAATTATTAATTGAGGAACTCGTCTTAGTTTCTCGAGTACAGTGACAAGTTCCTTTCGTCTATTCGCATCAAGATGCGTGGTTGGCTCATCTAAAATAAGAAAATCGAGTTGGCTTAATACTTCACTTAGCGCTAGTAGGAATGCCATGCTTGCAAGTACTTGCTGACCTCCACTTAGTCTATTCGCATGTCTTTTATG
Source organism: uncultured Candidatus Bathyarchaeia archaeon (assembly GCA_964489085.1). Taxonomy (GTDB): domain Archaea; phylum Thermoproteota; class Bathyarchaeia; order 40CM-2-53-6; family DTGE01; genus CAZAXO01. The sequence continues at coordinate 2,471 of CAZAXO010000051.1, read as the reverse complement.
TCCTGCCCTTGTGACTAGAAATTGATAGTCTTCAGTTAATTCGAAACTTTTAATCTCTTTACCTCCGTAGAGTCGTTTTAGATAATCATTGGCGCTCTGCGTGATTCTTGAAACATAATTTTTTCGTACAGCTGGCTGAATATCTCTAAGTGAATTTCTAATTGTATGAAGTAATGTTATCTTCTTTTCATCCAAGTTGATTTCTGGTTCTATTTTCTTCAGTTGTTCTGTTGCTTGCTCAGCTTCATTAACGCGTTTTTGTTGTGGTTTTATATGGTTCTCATCATAGGATTTCAAGTCATTAGTTAAGTCTTGCATGTTAGTTGATAGGTTTGCTATACTATCATTTAACAATAAACTTGTTTTTATCACTTCTTCATCTTCAATAGTACTATCCACTTTAAGTAGCTGTCTTAACTCAGTTAAAAGTGAGTTTTTCTTTTCCAGCTTGGGTGTAATAGAAGTGGATACTTCCTCGAGATTTTTACGTTGTGCCACTAATTGCTCGATTAATAGTATTATCTTTTCTAATTTACTGATAGTAACAGTATTTTCTTCGAGTTTCTCTTCTAACTTATCTTTTAATCGTTTTTCATTTTTAGCTTGTTTTTGAATATCGTCTATTTTATTATTAAGAGTCTCGATTACTACCCGCTCTTCCTCAAGATGTTTTTTCCACTGTTCTTTAGTTAGTATGCTCCCACATTTATCGCATTCAATTTTCGGTTGTTCACCTTTTCCATTTAAGTAGTTTCTTATGCCAGATAATTGATTTGATTTATTCAGTCTCTCTGTTTTTATAAGATTTGCTTGAGATTTTGCGACTGAATATTTTTCAATAGCTTGTTTGTGGGATCGCTTTAGCTTATTCTCTTTTGCTTTCAATGTTTCATATTTTTTTTTGATTGCTTGAAGGTACTGTAAAGTTTCCTTAGCGGTTGAATTTTCTATTTTATTTGAATTATTTTTAGAAAATGATCTATATAATTGTGAAAGTATGGTCTTTATCTGGTTAGTACAAAGGACAGTTGTTTCTTTTAATGTTTGAATCTGCTTGTCAACTTCTTGAAGAGTTTGTTGTAATGTAGAATTTTGTTTTGAAATCTTTTCTAATTTTTCATATTCCTTTCTCAATTCATCTAATCTCGACTGTTTACTTTGCCATTCTTTTTTCAACCTACTAAAAGTAGTTTTTTCCTCTGACAGTTTTGAAGCAGCGACTTCGAGTCTACTCTTAGTTTCAAGGTTTTGATGTTTCCGTTGTTCAATCTGGTGGATAGGGCCGCTTTGTCGTCCTAATTCTTGATGAGCATTTTCAAGTTGTGCTATATGAAATAGTCTATCAAGAATATTTTTTCTTTCCTGAGTTTCATCAAGAAGATCCGCGGCTTTACCTTGCGCTACATGAATAACGTTTCGAAAAACTGATGGAATGACTCCGAGGTTCTCGAGAGTCGTCTGAACTGATGTTGGTTTCTTGACGACTTCATTTGTCTCTAAGTTGATGAAGACACATTCATGTTTTACACGATCAGTTGTTTCACGTGTAAGGTTGCGATGTATTCTATAGTTTTGACCTGTTCTAGGTTCAATATAGTCAAGTATGACCTCAGCTGCATCCGCATCATCCGCAATAAGTTCGGAGAGGTTTATTCCAGGTACTTCTCCGGTAAATGCAAAATCAATGGCGAGAAGAAGATTCGTTTTTCCTGATCCTGTTGCTCCTATGATAACGTTTTTTCCCTTATCCAGTTCAATCTCGGTGTTTTCGTGTGTAGCTAAGTTATGAAGTTCGATACGTCTAATCAATTGGTTTCCACTCATCGATGAGACTTGATACTTCTTGAGGAGTTGTCCTTGTTTTTTTATTATATAGATCTATAAGTTTCATTGTGATCTCAACTGGTTTCTCAGCGTTTTGTCCAAGTTTTGCTGTAAGATATTGAGTAAGAATGTGGTGAATATCTGCTTCTTCCATGGTTTCAAGGTGAATCTTATCGGTGTTTAACTCGATAAGTGGGTAATCGAGGAAGAGCAGTTTACTTTTCAAAGTTAATATTTCTTGGATGTCTATCTCACTCCTTGAAGAAGCGGGATGTAAGGTGCCTCTTAATATTGGGCGGATAATACTGGAACTAGATAGGCTCTCTTTTATTGCTTGTTTTGTTGCTTCAACGACTTGTGATGCGGTTGCATTTTTAAAGGTGATATCCACATTTTTCACATCCCTTAACGGTACTGTTTTAAATTGTGCTTCCATAATTTCACCGGTTACCTCAACGATATAGAATCCATGTCCTGGTGTTTTTACAGTTTCTTTTTTGAGGGTTGCTCCATCATAACTGTAATATACTGTAGGAGCATCCGAGAAGCTGGTGTACTCTGGTGAACCAGGGTTATAAATCTGTAAATCTTTATGCTCCCACTTCTGGTGATTATGTCCAATCGCTACGTAGACAACATATTTCTGA
>CAZAXO010000050.1:0-11400 GCA_964489085.1 uncultured Candidatus Bathyarchaeia archaeon | reverse complement strand
AGTAAATACATTGGACGACGTGACTTACTAGTTACTGGAGAAAACCTCCGTATAACATTACAAGAAGTAGATCCTGAGAAGAAGGGATTTCTCTTTTCAGCGATAAAGATTCAAGCAGCTGCTTTATCCTTATTTCATGCTCTTGAACTTCTTGAAACCCAAGGAGTACAACAGTTAAACACATTCTTAGAAAAGATTGAATCGATGAGGAACACCAAGAAGAGCTATAAAACAATTGTAAACGATCCACAATATCCTAAATTACGCGAGCTATGCAGAGACGCTAAACTCGAATTGCATCCGAAAATAGAATTAGTTAAAAAAATACTGGAAACACAAATAAATGCAAATGCTAAATCAAACATTTTAGTCTTCACTCAATATCGCGATACCGCGTCTTTACTTGTGAGCCAGCTAGAAAAAAACAGTAGAATACATGTGAAACGTTTCGTAGGCCAGACAACAAAAGAAACCGATTATGGCCTGAATCAAGATGAACAAGCTAGGATCATTGAAGAGTTTCGTGATGGGGACCTCAATGTTCTCGTTGCCACCTCTATAGCTGAAGAAGGATTGGATATCCCAAGCGTAGACCTTGTCGTTTTTTACGAGCCGATACCCAGTGAGATTCGATATATTCAGAGAAAAGGAAGAACAGGAAGAAAAACTGCAGGTAAAGTAGTAATTTCAGCTACACGAGAAACCTCTGATATGGCATATCTCTATGCAAGCAAACGACGAGTAGAGAAGATGAAGAAGATGGTTAACAACATCAATATGTCGCTCCAGCCTTTACTTCGTTCAGGTCCAAAACCACAACCCAATACATTATTAAAAGAAGAACTACAACAAATAATACAACAAGTAACAAGCGAAAGGGAAGACCCAGAAGCACCCAAATCTATGGAAGAAAAAGTTAAAAGTTTTCTTCGCAAAACCGAACAAACTTCACGAATAATTCATCACCATATCTTAAAAAAAGGAGAACGAGGTATAACAAACAAAGAGCTTATTGATCTAGTACAAAGAGAAGAAGCTATTACGCCTTCCATAACTCAAGCAGCAATCACAAAACTAAAAGATTTAGGTGAACTCATTGAACAGAAACCAAATAGGTTAATTATATCGAAAAACGACAGCGATTCTAAAGACAAAGTGCAACCTAGCAGAGATCTCTATGAAGTAGCAATAGAGAAGATCTATACCGGATCAGCGGTTGTTTTAATAAATAATAAATGGCGCGCTCGATTAACTGCGAACGATTTTGAAGGCCCACCTTATCTAATTAAAAAAAATACACGATTTAAAGTAAAAGGGAACTTATATCATGAAAATGGAACGTTATGTTTACGCGTATACGAAGTACAAGAAATTTTATCATAATAATTTCATAAATAAAGCATCCAATATATATCTGTGGAGGGATTACCAATGTCCTCTTCGAGACAGCTCACAAATGATTTTGAATTACTTTTTATTGGAAATGAATTATTAATCGGTAACGTATTAAATACAAATAGTCAATGGCTAACCCGCAATATCACTGCACTCGGAGGATTTTGCAGCCGCATTACCGTCATTCGTGACGATCTTGGCGAAATACAGGCAACGATTCAAGAGGTTTTACATCGCGCTCCTCAATTTTTAATTATCTCTGGGGGATTAGGGCCAACTTACGATGATATGACGTTAAAAGGATTATCGAAAGCACTTGATAAACCTCAGCGAATCAATAAAAAAGCATATGGATGGGTAGCGCAAAAATATGAAGAACTCTTTAAAGAGAAACGTACAACGGAACCTATCATGATTCCATCTAGAATTAAGATGGCGCGGTTACCTATAACTTCGAAGCCAATACCTAATCCACTTGGAACTGCACCTGCAGTTCATATTAAAAGTGGAGTAACAGATATCATTTGTCTACCAGGTGTACCTGGGGAGTTGAAAGCTATATTCAAGAATAGTATAATAAACAGAATTAAAGAAAAAGTGGGAATCCATCATTTTCTTGAATCAGGCTTTATCGTAAAAGATGTGGGTGAAAGCGTGTTGGCTCCATTAATTGAGAATACTATGAAAAAATATTCTTCTTGTATTTATGTTAAATCTCATCCAAAACTTGGAACACCAGACGTCACAGTTAAGATTCATTTGTCAACTATTTTATATGCGCAAAGAAGAGAGATGGATAAACACGCTTTACAAAAGCTTCTTCTCGAAGCTCAGCAAAATCTGATACACCAGATAAGGAAAATTGGTGGGAGAATACTTGATGTATCCAATTTGAAGGAGTAAACACCGTTTCTAATTAACTGATTATAGAATATTTCTGTTCTTATTCAAGTTTACTTTGTTTCGAAAGCAAAAAACTGATTTTATACGATACTTTTTGATTATGAAGAATAGGAGATAGACAATGAGTATAGCGAGGATAAGATACAATGCGATATTTGATTGAAGCGATTGAGATTCAAACAGTTGTATTGTAGAATCTAACATTGAAGAGGATACTCCTGTTTGAGTATTAGAATCTCTTGTTACAATAGTGAGGTTACCGGTATTTTCTGTTATAGAGGAAAGGGTTTCAATTGCGCTGCGAGAAGTTAAAGTGTCGTTGCTACCCTTCTTGAGTCTACTTTGAGCCATTGTTAGATAGTATTGAGCATAACTATGCTTTGGATTGAGTAGAAGCACGTTTTTGAATGAGATAACAGAGGATGTATAGTCGTTATTCCAGAAATGTTCTAAGCCTTCTCTATAATAATTATCGATTGAACCTCTTGTATTCTCAACAGATATTTCTTTTAAAAGGTCATGTGCTATGTTGATAGGTACGAGAAAATGTTCCATTGTCTGTGTCATAGGGGATATAGCTCCAAATGTTGACACAGCCACTACTTCACCGTCAAGATTAAAGACTGGACCACCACTATATCCAAATGTTATTTCGGTATCAGTTTGAAAAGCACTCCAGTTTCCCATCGACTTGATCTGAAGAATTGTACCGATATGAGACTGCGGTCTACGAATAGAATTTTGAGGGTCAGAGGAAGTTTCTGGAAATCCTAGAGCGATTATAGTATCACTTCTGTTGACTTCACTTGAGTTGCCTAACTGTACGGTAGGTAGCCAAAAAGTATATGACGGATCAATCTTTAAGATAGCAATATCCTTTGAACTTCTAAGTCCTATAGGATCCCCGGAAATTATTTGTTGAGCAGAATAAAGTTCACCGCCAAAATCAACTATGATTTGTTGAGTTTCAGCGGTAAAGTTTCCGTATTTCGTTATATAATGATAATAGGAGTCAACAAAGAAGTTATATTGATCATATTGTAGAAGTTGATCGTCTAGAAATAGATCAGCTATTTCAAGAGTGTGTGCATGAAGATACTCGATTTTTTTATAGTATTCTGTACTCGAAATATGAGCATTAGTGATCACATATCCATCAGGTGTTATAATAAACCCTGTTCCCTTCCAGTTACTTTCAATCTTGTCAAAATATTGTTCTGATTGAGGTTGAAACATAAATTCGCCATTTACCCAGTTGAATTCTGGATAAGGAAGAATAAACAATGCTGTATAATGAACAGTAATCTGAACAACACTAGGTTCAGCTAAGGTAATTATTCTACTAGTAATGGAGTTCGAAGCGAAAGAAAAAGGAAGAGATAACAGGATTACGGATAACATAATGATAATCTTTGGAACAATCATTGTATACATCCATATTATACGATTAAAAAGTAGAGATCCAATAAAATTTGTATAGACTAGCTTATCGAATCTTTTATTATTTATTTTTTGATGCACAGTTTGGGCAGAACTTGAAGGTACTCTCTATGGGAGCTCCACAATTTCGGCATTGTTGCGTTGTCTGGGTAAGCTGTGTTGGGGGATGAGAGGATCTAACGAGGAGAATAGCCACGACACCAACTACCACTGCAACTACAGCAAGTATAATACCATAGGTCATATAGAGAACTGTCGAATTGAGTCTCCATAGCGCTGTAACACTTTTCGAATCATCCATGCGTATTGTCCCTTGAGGCGATGCAGTTACTGTATCACCACTCCATTGTTCAAAGACCCATTTTCTTCCATAACCTGCATCAATTGGAGAAGTTACTTCAAATGATGCAGTTGTATCTTCATCATACCATCCCTCTCCTTGTGGATAACCATAGATAGAAGTGACAGAAAGGTAATATTGCGATTTATATTTGCTTTCAACTAAACGCGGCTCATCGATCTCTATAGATATGGGATTTCCTGAAACTCTCTGTCCATCGACATACCATGATTCAAATACATAGCGCTTATATTGACCAACCTTCACGATCTCAGGTGCTTCTTGCAGCTGCTTCGTTGTTCCCTCGGTATACCAATTATCGTCTATTAGACCTAATACTTCTGATGGAATACTTCTAACCAATAGAGTGTGGCTTGCTTCGTAATTCGCAGTTACCGTCTTAGGAGTGTCCATAGTAACTGTTGCTGACGGAGAGCCCCCTGAATAGTCTCCAGTCCAAAGCAAAAAATCATACTTGGTACTATCTCCTAATTCAATGGTCTTTGAAGCAGATATTGCAGCTGCACTTCCTTCCTTATACCATCCCTCTCCACTCACTGTTACTCCCGAAAGATCCGTTTTAACAGAGAGATAATACTCGTAAACTTTCACATTTCTATAGCTGTAAGCAGTAGAGTAGGAAGGAGAATAGTAAGGGAAATAGTAAGGAAAATAATACGGACTATACTGAGAATGGTTGTAAGGATAAGAATAGTAATAATAAGGAATAGAGTAATAACGTGGATACTCATAAGCTGTTTTCTCATAATACCATCTAACCGTATCAGATTCATAAGTATACTTAACAGTTTCAGCATTAACATTAATGATAGCTGAAAGATAGACACTGGCAATAAGTAATAATACAAGTGGAATAGTTTTTTTCAATAAAATCCCCATAACTACACTAGTCAAGTTCCACTATATTTAGTTTGTGTTATAGCTTATTCATCAATAAACTCAGTAGAGAAGCATTGAGTTGACACCTTAAAGATGTGAATGGAGAATTTATTGATCTATATAACATTAGTAAATAATTAATATTAAATTTAGAAATGTATGTGACTAGTGATGAATAATTGATTAAGACAGTTCTCATAAGTGTATCTGTCAAGAAGAGTATGGGTATTCTCTTAGAAACACTTCATAAATTTGGTATTTCAATACTCTCATCAGGAAGATCATCTGAAGAGATCAGACGTTTAGGGTTTAGCGTTACTGATATTACTGAATATACAGATTTTCAAAAGGTACCAGACAGTTTAGTTAAAACTCTGCATCATAAAATATATTGCAGTATTCTCTTAGATCCATCCAAAAGGGAACATCGAAAATATATGGAAAAACATCAAATTATGAAGATCGATATGGTAATCGTGAATTTCTATCCTTTGCCTAGACTAGACAATCACAGTCGCAAATACATTCAAAACGTAGCAAAAAACATTGATATAGGTGGTCCTGCAATAGCAAGAGCAGCCGCTAAAGCAGCGTTATTACATTCCTCAATTACTATTGTAACGGATACAAATCAATATCCAATTATCATCAAAGAGCTTAAGAGGAATAATGGAGAGATATGTGATAAAACAAAGAGACAACTAGCACTTCAAGCATTTGATAAAACTAGATCTTATGATGAAAAGGTACTATCAGTATTCTCATCGATGAGATAACCAACTATTTACATAACCAGACTAGCTTGACCCAGCAAACTTAAAACTAAGGTTGATGAAGAAAAAGTTTTTAATGATTCTGTTAGTTACCCTACCCTCCATTGAGTTACATAACCCTTATTTTAAGGGTCAATAGATTTGATCGCATAAGGAAATTTTTAAATGATAAAAAAACTACGACGTGAAGAGAGAAACTTCTTCGATAAACAATTTACTATTCGAAAAAGAATCAATGGATAAAACTAATTCCTATTTAGCAAATGAAAAAGACATCATGGATCTCCTTCAGAAACATAAAATACTAGACGAAAAGATACACCCAACATGGCGAGTAAAATATCTAAAAAACATTTATGGAACGTTCCAAAATAAATGCGAAACTTAGCATAGAAGAAAAACTAGATAAATATGATAACTGGCTAAATAAGACGGGTATTCGATGGATACTAGAATAATCAAATGACTTTCAAAATATTATCATGACGTTAGGCACGTTAAAAAAACTGTGATGAACGAAACATGAGTAGCTAGTTATATTAACTACAATAGGTTGGTCCCCTCGAAAATCGAGGGGCTTTTAGATAGTGAATAGTGTAATATTATTCACCGAATTAATAGTATAGCCACATAATTTTTTAAATTAAATTTTAATTATCATTAATAATTTTGAATTATCTTCACCTGAAGGAATGTTCAGAATGATAGTTTTTGAAGGCACGATGAAAATTATAATTCCGATTTTAAAAAAAAGTAAGATCTAAATATTTTTATTGACCTAAATAATTGTAGGAAAACAAGTATTTTAACACTTATTTTTTTCTCCGACTTTGTGTTATTGATATATATGTTTGAAGTAAAAATAGTAAAACACATAGAAAGAAAAGTGGAACTATTAGACTTATTTAGAATATCTTTTGGGAAAACTATATCAGATAAGTTGTGGAGTTGGAAATATTTACAAAATCCGCTTGCACCAACTGATCCTGAAATTATTGTAGCAATTAAAGATGAAACGATAATTGGAGCAAGACCATTTATCTTAAATGAAGTATGGATAAAGAACGAAAAAGTCAAAACGGCTAATCCAATTGATACTATGGTACATCCAAAACATTGGAGAAAAGGTGTATTCGCCCAAATGAACCAACGGTCAATTGAATATTTGAAAGGAAGAGGGTTTGAATTATTTTTTAATTTTCCCGGTCCAAAAACTTTCCCAGGGTATTTGAAGCAAGGTTGGAAAATTGTCGCATCACAAGAATGGCTCTTTAAGCCACTTAATTATAATAGATTAATAACTCACAAATTAAAATGTAAAGTTTTTACCAAAAGAAATACTATTTTCAGACGATCGTCTAATAGAAGAAAAATTGGATCGCCAACATATCTCAAAGTGGAAATATTCAATCAATTTGATGATAAGCTTAAAGAAGTGGATGATCTTCGAGACAAAACTAAGATTGATTTAGTAAGAAATGAAGCTTTTTTGAGGTGGAGATTTCATCAACACCCAGAACACTTGTATAGATATATTTCAATAGGAGAATATAATCATATATTAGGTTATGCGGTAATCAGTACACAAATTCAATCCAATGGAATTATCTTTGGATTGATAATTGACTATTTAGTAAAAAATAAGGATGTTAACATTTTCAAATTATTAATTAATAAATGTATTTTCGAATTGGAAAAGACAAATTGTGATATACTCTTTATTTGGGCTTATAATGAAAAATTTAGAGAAATCATATTAGACTTTTTTAGATTCAAATCTCCTTTAACATTTCCATATAATAAATTCTTTAGTAAAAGCTATTTTGTTGTTCTAGGATTTAATGAAAAAAAGGAAAAAGTTAATGTCTACTCAAAAAAAAATTGGGAAATTACTTATGCATATACAGATACAAAATGATTTCTTAGATTTTAGTTGAACTTTTAACAAACTAGCTGTTTAGAATTTATCTAGCTCTTGTTCCAATACAAAATTTATCAGAACCTTGAATGATATTAGATCGATTTTTAAAGCAGTTGTTAAGATTAATGAAGGAGATTAAATTCCAGATGTTAAGAAATTCATTATTTTACTTACAGAAAAACATATTATTCGTTTATTAGTAGGCAACACACGAGAAAAAGCACTATTGAAACTTCAAAATAGTAGCTTATCGAGATATTTTACGATTAGCGTTTTTGGAGATGAGGCGGATAAAAGAAGTGATTTAGTTGTCTTTACAGATCTTGATGCTGAAAAGAAAACCGATATAAAGTTTCTAAATGATGATATTTTTATTATGGTTGATACTCGATGAGATATTCAGGGCGCTAGAAAGGTAAATATCAAAGCTGCCATTGTCGCTACGATAAAGAAGTCATTTAAGATATTAAAAAAATCAGGAGAGTGAAAGGAGAGCGAGTTAATGGATACAAAACGAAAATTAATTCTTTCTTTAGGAATAACTCATTCACTCAATCACTCCTTCTTCTTAATTCTCCCTCCCATTCTAACTATAGTAGTAAGTGACTTCAACTCTTCATTTGAAGAGATTGGATTGGTAGCTACTTTCAGTTTTCTTATTTACGGGCTTGGAGCTTTAGTAGGTGGACCCTTAGCAGATAATGGTGGATCAATGAGAATCATACAAGTAGGATCATTAATTGCTGGATTTTCCACTTTCGTCATCTTACTCTCAACTAATTTAATACTATTTGGAATAGGGATGTTAGGTATCTCTTTTGGAGCGAGTTTATATCATCCTACAGCTAATCGTCTGATAGTGCAAAGTTTTCAGGATAATACAGCTCATATAATGGGTATTCATGGAGCATTGGGAAATCTGGGGCAGATAAGCACACCTACAGTCGCGTTTTGGCTTGGAATACTCTTTGGATGGAGGATAGCCTTCATTTTTTTCGGATTCTTATCAATAATTATTGGATTCATATTTAGTACATTTAACATTGTGGAAGTTTCTCATCCTAAGAAGAAAACAGAAATCAGAGCCTTCCTTACTAAGGATATGCTCTACATCTTTGTATATTCAATTTTAGGTGGACTTTCTGCTCAAGGAGTGCTCCTTTTTTTCCCAACGTTTCTTTCTATCGAAAGAACTATTACACCTGCTATTGCAGCATATGCAAGTTCAGCGGTATTAGTTATGGGCGTTTTAAGTCAACTTATAATTGGAAGAACAGCGGATGCATACGGCTATAAAAAATTGGTTGTTATCACGAATGTCGGTATCTTTCTTGGATTACTCTTCCTTTTATGGATACCTGTAAATAGTATTGCTATGATGCTCTTTATTATATTCTATGGAGCTTCACTATTTGGCAATCAGCCTCCTACCACCTGTTTAATTGGAAAAGTTGCACCGCAAAAATACATCGGTATTATTTTTGGTCTCGTGTTTTCTCTTTCGTTTGGAGTAGGCTCAATATCAACAACATTAGCTGGGATCCTATCGGATCTCTATAGCCTAAGTTTTTCTTTTAATATCTTAGCAGTGATCGCATTCACAACTATCATTGCCTCTCTCTTTCTACCGGATAAATAACAAATCTGCTAAGCTAACTAGCTACTTATAATTATTCCAAGTGATTCACATGTTTACCATACAGAAGAGATTATTAATACATTATCATGAATAATATTATATTGAAGGTAAGTAGAAAAAGGATAGAGATTGTACAGCAAACTAGTTATTTCTTTAAATGAATCGTTAAGTCTCTTTCTATTTTTTTCTGAATATTAAGAAGATTAAATGCTTGAAAATACTTCATCATTCCAGATACAAGATGACCAATAATCTTTTTCTCCGCATCTATACCATTCATTTGAAGGTTCTGATATAATAGGTTTCTCGCTTTAATAACCTGTGTTTTTGTCCAGATATAACGGCATCCAGTTCGAATCAGCCATTCTTGTCTTTCTTTGAGTAACTCAGTAAAACATTTACCTCTCTCTTCTGGTTTTATCCATTTCTTCCATCGTCCACTTTCGATTACACTTATCTTAAGGATCGTATTCAACTGTGAAAGTTGAGAAATCTTATTTTTCTTGTAAAAGTTTTCTTCTTGATTAATCAGATTTTTAAGAGTAGTATATTCTATATCAGTAAATTCTGGTCCCACATTCGCTCCTCCCATACCAGAAATGGGATAGAACTCGAGGTTACTAACATAATCTGTATAATGTCCTTTAATTACAGATCCATATTGAAACGCTAGTTTCGATACGGCCTCTGCTATCTTCGGTGAGAATTCTGCGCTGTCTAAGTTTGTGCCTACTTGCGCGACAATAAAGCAAGGCCAAACATAATCCAAACCTTTTTCCATTAAACTAGTTTTCAGTTTATCTAAAAATAATTTGAAGGTCTTTTGATCGGCTAAACCTCCACTTATTTCTTCTGTTCCCACTTCATAACTTACTTTGGGAAGACTGTTGTTTTTTCTAATAGCTTCGGCATATTCTATAAGTTCTACGGTTCGATCTACAATAATATCAATAGGAACTGTCCCTGTTTTTTTAAAGGAAGGATTTACGGTAGTATCGATATGGATAAGATCATATCCTGCTAAGAGACAAGCTGAAAGAGATTTCTTAACTGCATTCATTGTTTTTTTTAAGCTCCATTTGTGGATCACATGTAAATCTTTCATCCAAGGCCCTCCATGATCAAGACAGATAATGATCGGTCCGGTAAATGCTACATCTGAGGCAACCTTTATGGTATGAGTAACAAAGTAGTCTTGCGTCCATGTAGTATATCCTCCATCCAAGTCCACCTGGTTTAAGGTGACTGCAAACATGATAGGTGCATGAGCTTTCTTTGCAGCGATAAGTGCAGCCTTTAAAACTAACTCCGAATTAGGGCAGACAGCTAAAAGAGTAAAATTTCCACCTTCCTTATGTGATAATCGTCTAAGAGATTGAAGAATAGCTTCTACTATGGGAATATTCATTTCATCAGCGAATCGACGAATGGTACTGTTATCTTTCACAGATTAGTTTCCTCTTCTCTCATATTTTATAGTGGTATGTCGTTATAAATTTCTCAAGTTCTTTAAGGGATGTAGGGCCTTCCATCAAACCGAATCGAGTGACTTTTAATGCTCCAGCAGCACTTGCATATTGAAGACATTTCTTTAACCTCCAACCTTTAAGCAAACCAACGGTGAAGACGCCATCAAAGACATCCCCTGCTCCAGTAGAATCAACTTCATTAACATCATAGGATGGTACGGTTATTTCTTCATCTTTTGATAGAGCGGTAGCGCCTTTATCTCCTTGTTTAATAACGATAATCTTTCGTCCCTGTTTCAGCAGGTATTTCCCCGCTTTAATAGGATCACTGATCCCAGTTAACATGACCAGCTCATTACGACTGGGCATAACAACATCCGAAATCTGTAATATTGGTGCACAAAGATCTCGTATCTCCTTAACATCTAGCAGTTCTGGCCGAAGATTAGGATCGAATAAAACCGTATTTCCTGATTTATTCACAATATGTGCCGCAGCGTAACAGGCTTTTCTGCAACTTTCTGTAAGAGCGAGACTACACCCAGAAATATGAATCATCTTCGCTTGATTTACATATGTAGGATCGATATCTTCTTCACTCAGTAGGCCCTCTGCTGCAT
>CAZAXO010000049.1:0-11676 GCA_964489085.1 uncultured Candidatus Bathyarchaeia archaeon | reverse complement strand
GAGGAATTCACTAACGCGGTTTCTAAAATACGTTTAAAGGGTACTCAGCCAATTATCATTGAAAAAATGGTGAACTAGTTTTTTACGTAATAAATGAGAGTTATTATTAGTTACCCTATCATTGTAGTATTCCTATGTTTTGAAGCGATTCAATGGTTGCTTCTATAGTAGGAATTTCTGGACTTTTATCAGTAATGATATCGGGATATTTTAAGCCTGTAGCAGTAACAATACATACAATAGTTTCATTCTTATCAATACATTTCTGTTCAATTATTTTTGTCAAGCCAGCTATTGAACATGCTGAGGCAGGTTCGACAAATATACCTTCCTTGCTAGCTAATAATTTCTGGGCTTGAAGAATTTCGTTATCCGTTACGTCAATAGCTAAACCATTGGATTCACTAAGTGTTGATAATGATTTTTTTGGGGATACTGTAGATGAGATTGGATATGCGATTGAGTTAGTATATTCTGTTAGAATCATGAATTGTTTCTTCTCTTTGAAGGCTCTGCTTGTAGGATTAAATACTTTAGCTTCAACACTATACATTCGAGGCAACTCATTTGCAACCCAATTTAACTCTTTAATTTCTTTAAACGCTCTCCACGAATCATAAAAGTTACCTCCTGCCCCGACAGAGAATACATGGTCAGGATAGCTCCACCCTAATTGTTCTGCAATTTCTAGTTCAATCGTTTTTTTTCCTTCATGACTATAAGGAGATTGGGGTTTTCCCTCCCATCCATGTCCACCACCTAAAATGCTGAAAATCCAACCATATTTATTATGAAGCTCCATAGCAAGTCGCTCGAATATTTCCTGTGTCCCCGATAATTTGTGCAGAACAGCATTAAAAATAATCATCTGCGCTATCCGTGGAATAGGATAGTACTCTAAATAAGGAATAAAAATAACCGATCTCAATCCTGCTTTTGTTGCATACGCAGCTAGAGAAGCTCCAAGATTACCACATGTAAACGCGGATATGGTGTCTCTCCTCCACTCTAATGCTTTCGAAATTAATACGGAAGCTTCTCTGTCTTTATGACAACCCGTAGGATTCACGGTTTCATCTTTGACATATAACTTTTTTAGACCAAAATATTTTCCTAGTTTTCTACAGTGTCTTAGCGGAGTAAACCCCTCATCTAAAGTAACTATATTTTCGCTTTTTTTAATAGGTAAAAGTTCTTTATAACGCCAGAGATTAGCTCGTCGAGAGGAGATCTTAGATTTGTTTATTGTTCGAGTTATTCCATCGTAGTCATACAGTATTTCTAGAGTATTATTATGTGGATGTACCTCGCCAAGTTTACTGCATTTTGGGCAAAAATAAGTATCTAATACTGCATATTCTTCTTTACAATTTATACAACGAATTACAGAACTGAAACTCAAGCTTACTCACAACAGCTTTTATTCTTTTAAATTTATTTTTTTATATTATTGGAATATTCATGATAGCTATTATATTTGCCTTAGCTAGCTAGGTTTTCATTATTTGGATGGAATTAGAGTATCGCCTCATTATTATAATACTGAAGAGGAAATAGATCAACTCGTAAATGAATTAAAAAAATATCTCTAAAAAAGAAAAAGTAGAGCTGTAAAATAGCTATAGGCCTATCTATCCCTCTTGTTTACTTTTTTACTTTTGATTAACGATTGGAAAGAAGTTAGTTATCATCAAAATAGGGAACTAGCTAGCTAAACTAAATCTTTCTTAAATCTATATAAAATATTAAATAATTAGTTTCTGCTAGCTATGCCCCTGTTTTCTTAGTATTTGTAGTACTACCGTCTTAATGCAAATTATTTCTATTTTGAATTAAATAGATCGTATACTTTTTTAATTCTTTATCAAATAAATAAATTGAGTTCTGATAGAAATGATACCATCATACGCAGGAAAACTTCTCCGAGTTGATTTAACAAGAAGAAAAGTAGTAGAACAGCAACTACACAATTCGATCGTTAAAAAGTATATTGGAGGAATAGGTATAGCTGCGCATATTCTATATACTGAAGTTCCTTCATGGGCAAGCGCATTTGATGCTTCAAATCTCTTGATCTTCTCTACAGGAGCGCTTTCAGGTACTCCTGTCCCGTGTACTTCAAGATTATTTGTCGTCACCAAGTCTCCTCTTACAAACTGTTTCTGTGATTCTGCAGCAGGAGGTTTCTGGGCTCCAGAACTTAAATTCGCAGGTTATGATGCTATTATTATTTCAGGAAGAGCTTCAGAACCTGTATTTCTTTGGATTCACGAAGATGAAGTAGAGATTAAGAATGCGAAGGATTACTGGGGTATGGATGCAAGAAAGACAGATATAGCTATCAAGCGTGACTTTGATGACAAGAGAATACAAGTCGCTGATATCGGACAAGGTGGAGAAAAGCTTGTTCTCTTCGCAACAATTATGACTGATGAGGCTGGGAGAGCAGCAGCTCGATGCGGCGTTGGTGCTGTTATGGGTTTTAAGAACCTTAAAGCCGTCGCCGTCAGAGGACACCAAAAACTTCCTCTACATGATGAAAAATCTCTTCGCGAGTACAATACTCGTCTTCTGAAACGGTTTAAAGAAGACGATATGACCCAGTGGTTCAGAAATTACTCCTCTCCAGGATACTTCAGTGGATCAGTGGAGAGTGGAGACGCGTCTATTAAAAATTGGAGAGGTGGAAAATTCAAAAGAAAGAAAATTTCGTATCCTGGAGGCTACTCAAAGGTCGTTGTGGGACGATCATCATGCTATAATTGCCCACTCGCTTGTCGAACAAAAGTGACTGTTTCAGATGGACCGTATCAAGTAGAAGGAAAAGTTGAAGGATTGGAGTTTGAGACACTTGCAGCACTCGGAAGTAATTGTTGTATCGATGATATGAACGCTCTAGTGAAGGCAAATGATCTCTGCAATCTCTATGGCATTGACACGATCTCTGTTGGTGGGGTAATCGCGTTTGCGATGGAATGCTATGAAAACGGTTTATTCACTACAGACGATACAGATGGGATAGAAGTAACTTGGGGGAATGCTTCAGCGTTACTTGAGCTGATCGAGAAAATAGCTTTTCGAAGAGGTGTTGGCAACTTATTAGCTGAGGGTTCGGCCAGGGCAGCTAGTATGATAGGACAAAACGCACACGAATACGCCATCCATGTGAAACGATTAGAAGTTCCAATGCATGATCCTCGAACCTATCAAGGATTCTCGCTTACCTATGCCTGTTCCCCCGTAGGGGCAGACCATATGGAAGGCGAACTCTTCGCAGAACAACTCTATTCACCCCTTCTAAAGGATATATACTCGAAGCTAGGGATAGATCTTAATGTCATTAACTCGGAGACGATTGCACAAGCGATTGTTAAAATCCAGAATTTATGGCATGTAATTGGAAACGCGATGGGGTATTGTCTCTTCCCCTCGCTTTCGGGGTGCACCGATTATCCCTTACAGTATAATATTAAGCTCTTTAACTTCGCAACAGGATTTAATCTCTCATTAGAAGATATAATGAAAGTTGGAGAACGAATATACAACCTAAAAAAATTATTTAATATAAAACATAATATATCAAATAGTGAGGACACTCTCCCAAAGCGTTTCTTAAAGGAACCTGTCTCAATCGGCCCCTCGAAAGGAAAAGTTTCTCAACTTGAAGAGTTGCTCCCCAAATACTATAAATTTCGTGGATGGGATCCGATAACAGGAAAACCATCAAAACAAAAGCTTCGCGAATTATCTCTAGAAAAGATTGTTAATAATTGCATAGAGTGATGGCTGATTTAACACCAATACAGTATCCTATTGTTTTTCTATTTCGTTAAAATTAAATACTAGAAACATTCTTTCAAACAGTAGAATCTTGGTGACTTGTATGGTTGTCGCAGTACGCTTTGAGAATATCCACAAGTATTTCGGTGCTGTGAAAGCTCTTCAAGGTGTAGATGCGGATTTTTCGTACGGTGAAGTGACAGGCCTCGTTGGAGATAATGCTGCAGGAAAATCTACTCTCATGAAGATTTTAAGTGGCTTATATAAACCAACAAAAGGAAATATTTACATTGATAACAAAAAAGCTAATTTCGCATCGCCTTTAGCTGCACGTAAACATGGCATTGAAATGATTTATCAAGATTTAGCGTTATCACCTTTTCTTGATGTCCCAAGTAATATGTTTTTAGGTAGAGAAATCACCAATAGCTGGGGAAAACTTGATAAACAGAAAATGAAGCAACAAACCAAGGATATCTTAAACCGTTTAGGTTATAAATTCGAAGACGATTCGTTAGACAGAGAAGCTTCCTACTTCTCAGGAGGACAACAGCAGGCAATTGCCATTGCGCGTAGTTTCTTTTTTAAACCGAAGATCCTTATATTGGATGAACCAACTGCGAGTATAGGTGTTAAGGGAAGAGACATTCTACATCGATTTATGAGTGAATTTAAACGAGAGGATACATGCATGATCTACATCACTCATCGACTACCCGATGTCTTTGCAGTATCTGACAAAATAATGGTTATGCGACTAGGTAAAATAGTTGATGTGTCCCCTACGCCTAAGACGACCCTTGAAAGGACGATAAGCTTAATGATGGATGTCGAATCACTCGATCAAAAATATCAGCTCGCATAAAGAAATTTACTTAAACCCTAAACATTTTTATTATATATGGTGCTAGTAGTTTTTTTCATTTCATATTTCTTGATTTAAAAACTATAATAGTCTTTTCTGTTTTTGTAATATAACTAATATAGTGTAATAAGGTAATTATTATGGATATTCAACCCTTTAGATTAGAGAGATGGTTAAACAATATTGAGGGATGTGAAATTGATGCAGCACAAGGTTCCGGTATTCAAGTTCAGTTGAAAGACATTACGACTGAAATTGATTACAATAAGATTATGACTTATGGGGTTACTTCGGGATCAGACACTCTTCGGAGTGAGATTGCAGAATGGTATAATTTAGAACCTGAGAATGTGCTTGTTACTTCAGGAACATCTGAAGCAAATCTGATTAGTAATCTCTGTCTCTTAGATAGAGGAGATGAATATATAGGGATATATCCTATGTATAAGCAGACTGTGGGTTTCGTCAAATATCTTGGATGCAAAGTCAAGGAGGTATTTCTTAATGAAGAAAATGGTTGGTGTCTTGATATTAATGCTTTACAAGAAATGATTTCGATGAAGACGAAGGTAATCTTTTTTGATCATCCCAATAATCCAACTGGTGCTATACTTTCAGAGAAGGAGATTCAAGCCATTTGTGATATTGCTAAAGATATTAAGTCTTATGTTATCTGTGATAATGCATTAAAAGGCTCCGAGCTTTGTAAAGATGAGGTTTTTGCTCCATTTGATTATTATGAGAGAGGTGTAATCACTGGTAGTGTCTCAAAGCTTGGTATGATAGGTCTACGAATCGGATGGCTTATTGGGAATAAAGAATTTGTCTCGAAATGCATTCGATTTAAAGACTACACTACTTTATCGCATTCAGGTATAAGTGAATATTTAGCGGAACTAATTCTCGAAAAGCACAAACGAAATAAATTTATCCAGAGAAATCTTGATTTGAATAGAGGTAATCTTAAAATTCTATCAAAATGGATAATTGAAAATAATGATTTGCTTACTTGTTTTTATCCAAAAGCAGGATTCACTGCGTTTCCTTCTTATAATATTCCCATCAGCTCAGAGGAATTCTGTAAGCGACTCCTCACAGAGGAGAGAGTACTATTTTCTCCTGGGATCTTCTTTGGTGTTGATAAACATTTCAGAATTAATATCGGATTACGGAAAGGCCTGATGAACGAGCTTCTAAACCGTTTAACAAAATTTTTCAATCGTTTACAATAAGGGTTTTTATCCCCTTTGATTCTACTCCTATCATAAATCACCCTGAAGATGTCTGGTGTTAGTAAATAAGACGCATTTAAAAAATTAAACGCATAATTTTACTACCTAATAAGATCTTGTTTGTATCACGACATTAATAATTAGCTATAAGTCTTTAGTTCTTAGATAAGCTGGGGTCAGTATTATCGAGAGAATAACTCCAACTGCTATTATACCTCCTTTTATCCCTGGGAATATATAGGGATTTACTCCTACTAGACGCATAAAATTTGTAAGAGTTTCAAGGAATAATGCCCCCATCATGGCTTTCCAAAGTTTACCTCTACCTCCAAAAAGAGAAATTCCTCCTATGATAGGAGCTGCGAACGTATCAAGGAGATAACTTCCACCTATACTTGGAGCAACATGTGAGACACGATAAAGGTATAGAAAAGATGCGATTATGACCATTAAAGAAGAGAATATGAATGCATAAAATTTGATGTTACGTGTTGAAACACCGGTAATAAGAGCAACTCTCTCATTTCCGCCTACTGCATATATATGTTTTCCTAATTGTGTGGACTCTAACATAAAAAAGAGAACAATAAATGTTATTATCCAAATGACAACAGGAAATAATTCCCTTCCACGAGGGAAAACTATAACAATATTATATATTTTATCGCGAAGTTGAGGTACATATCTAGCTGCTCCGAGAATGTATAGAGTAAGTGAAGTAGCAATCATCATCGTGCCTAAAGTAACAACAAATGATGGTATAGTTGTTCGAGATGAGAGGAGTCCATTCAGGAAACCGAGTGCTAAGATAACTAAAAAAGGTATCAAGAGAGAGATCATGATTCCATACCCGTTTAGAAACAAGATTGCGTAAATACTACAAAATAATCCTAAAAAAGCAGCTAATGAGATGTCGATTTGACCCGTTAGAAGAACAATTGATTGTCCAAGGACGAGAACTCCGACGATTGACAATCTACTAATAACATTTAGGAGATTCTGTGGATCAACCCATTTACCATTTGTAATAATTGTACATGAACCAGCAAAGATCAGAACCATTAATAATGTGTCATAATCACGTAGAAAGTTTTTTGTGCGGTTATTGAGAGTTATATTCATTGTTGCGGTCTCCCCCTAAAGTATGCATAAAGAACTACTATCAATAATAATGCTCCTCTAAACGCTCCCTCAAGAATTGGCGATATTCTCAAAAAGATTACGGTAATATATAAGAGCGTAAAAAACATCGCACCGAGCATAGCATCAAGTATATTTCCTCTTCCTCCTGATAGCGCGATTCCTCCAATAATGGCTGCTGAAGCGGAATCTAACATATAGTGAAATCCTCCAGCTCTTGGTGCTCCTGCACCTGTATAACAAGCATATAGTACTCCCGCAAGCCATGCAAGTAGCGCTGAAATAAGATACACGGAAAATTTGGTTTTTTTAACATTAATTCCACATCTGTTTGCGGATTTTTCGGATCCCCCAACAGCATAAATATGTCTACCAAAAAGTGTTTTTGTAAGTACAAGGTATACAACTATCATCAATCCTATCCATACTACACTATATAATGGAATTCCTGTAATAGTTGCTACACCAAACCATCCCATTAATTCGTTCTTTAATTCTAAGGGTGAACCGCGAGTAAGACTGAACGTAATTCCCTCTGCAACTCCCATCGCAACTAAAGTTGCGATAAGCGGAGGAAAATCTGCCTTAACAATGAGTGTACCACTTAAACATCCGATTAAAGCACATACAATAAATGTTATACTAATGATAGCGAGTGTTCCGTTGTTCAACGCAACAGTCGCGGCTAGTACCGATGTTAGAGCAATAAGAGTTCCATTAGAAAGATCGATACCGCCTGTAATAAGGACAAGAGATTGTCCTATTGTTAGCAATCCCAAAATAGTCGTCATGTGTAAGAATGATTGTAGTACTCCCCTTGTAAATAGTACTTCATGAAATAGAATCGCCATTAGTGAAAATAGTGCTAATAAGACTAGTACTAGATTGTGTTTAATGAAAAATGTTTTTACTGTTGACTCTCGCATCATTTTCCTTTGAACTCCTAATATTAGGACCCTTTATTATAGAGCTTCTAATTCGAATTATATCTTTTTTGAGTATTGAATAACTTTTATTCTCTCTGCTCTATTTAAATATTTGATTTACCTATAGTTTTGATATCAGAAAAATTTCATATTATCTAATTATCTCTAATTAGTCTCTAATTTTAGGCTTTAAATTAACTAAGCTTTATATATACTAAAAAATTAGTAGTAAAACAAAGAAAATATTGGTGAAGAATATGTCTAATGAAAAAGTTGATAGAAGAGGATATCTGAAATATGCTGGAGCAGGAATTGTTGTCGTCGCAGTTGCTGGTGTAGGCGGCTATTATGCAACACGTCCAGGTCCAAGTCCGACAGTTCAACCCACAACGGTTACTCAAGTAGCTACCAAGCAAGAAACAGTTACACAAGCACAAACTGTTACTGCAACTATGTCAGCAGGGCCATCACTACCCATGACAACACCTAAAGATCGATATTTAGTAGCATTTTCTAATGGTGAAATGGTTGACCCCTGGAGATTTTCATTCGTGCAAGATATGGAAGTATGGGCTAAACAATATGCAGGTGTCGGTGGCACAGGATTCGATTTTGTGGTAACCAATTCATACCAAGACTCAGCTAAACAACTAGCTGACTGTGAAACCTTACTAGCGATGGAGCCTGATGCACTTGTAGTAAGTCCTTATGAGGCAGCACCACTTGATCCAATCTACGATAAATGTAATGATGCCGAAGTTCCACTGTTCTGCATTGATAGGGAAATACTAAATAGTCCATCCGACGCAGAAGACGACTATTATATCCAAGCTATTATACAAGATTGGTACTATAATGGCCGTGTATCATGCCAGCTCTTAGTTGATAAATTAACTGAAATCAATGGTGCACCAGAAGGAAACTGTGTTTGGGTCTTAGGTGCTATCGGTTCATCACCACAGATCGGTTTGAATGTTGGTATAGCAGATTATTTACAGTACATGAATGACTATTCAGGTATTCAGTTCCTTGATGCACGACCAGGGGACTGGGATGCAGCGTTAACGACGAGTATCATAGAAGACTATTTAACGAGATATTCAGCAGGTGAAATCGACTTCATATATACAAACGGATCAATTATGGGAATGGCAGCAGTTGAAGTTGCAAAGCGATTCGGTAGAGACGAATTTATTGGAAACACATCAGGGGGCGATTGTTATATGCCCTGGCTAGACATGATCTCTCAAGGTGAAGGTGCTTTTTCAACAGAATGTACTCCATATTATGGTTACACTACTCTCGAGTCTGTCATAAAATATCTTAATGGAGAAAAAGTAGATCCCTACAAATTCATCCCAATTAGAAGTTATACAAGCTGGATGAACGTTGATATTCTCAAGAAGCACGTTGCAGAAGCAAAGAAACAAGGTGTAGACTATCCAACAACTGATATGGGTAATTTCGAGGAACTTGTTATACCTGGTGTAAACGGCATACCCGACTGGTGGAGCGTTGGCGATCCAACTCCTATGCCAAACGTTGTTTAGAAATTCTTCCACACCCCATTTTTTTACCTTTTTTGATCTTTTATATACTTAATTTAGCACTATCCAAAGAGAAATTTTAATTTTAAAATTATCTCGAACTAGTTTGTTAGCATAGATGAATGAGAATAGTGATTTACCCCATTGGGTTTCACCAAAATCGGTATTTTTGTGAAACAGCTAAAGTGAGCTAGCGTACCCAGATCTTTCTTATTTAATACAATGAATTAGCTAGCTGTGTTTGTTATGGTAATTGATAAGCTTCTCTCTCTTCAGTGAATGAATAACGGATCCGTGTATACTTCCTTTTAAAATCTATTACCTCATTTTTCAATTTATTAGGATCTGTTTTATCTAGTATGCCTTTTTTAAATAATTCAGCGATATATATCATTTCAGATTCTTTCATCCCAACTCTCGTCATCTCTTGGGTGCCAATCCTTATACCTCGTGTCTCTCCATTTCTATCACCGGGAAGAGAGCACCGGTTTATTATGATATTAGCTTTAGCAAGAAGCGCAGCAGTTTCCTTTCCTTCACGATCCAACTTCGCCATATCCACTAGTACCTGATGAGATTCTGAGAAACCTTTATGCTCACAAACTACGGGAAAACCTTCACTATACAACGCTTCCCCGAGCGCCTTCGTATTAGATATGATTTGAGAAGCATACTGTTCCCCAAATGTGAGCATTTCAATCAATGAAACAGTAAGCGCGGCTACTCTGTTTTGATGATAATTATCAATAACAGAACCTAATAGCGTGTTATCAAATTTCTCAATAATATCATCACTTGCATTTGATACGGTCATTCCTCCCTGTGGCCCTGGAAACGTTTTATGAGTACTCCCAAAGAGACTCGTCACTCCCTCCCTTAATGGATCTTGAAATCGACCTCCAGCAATTAAACCCAATACATGTGAACCATCATAGATACTATATGCATCAGCGTCTCTTGCGACCTCAACTAATTCCTGTAACGGTTCAGGGAATAATATCTGACTCCCACCGAAATACAGAACCTTCGGCTGAAGATCCTTAATCATCTTCTTTGTTTTCTCTACATCTATCATAAACTCATTCGCATCGAATGGAAAATCAGCAACCCGTCTATTCGTTATCACGCCCATTCCATCCAATAACCCATGTCCCCCACAGGTACTTCCTCGTTTCAAAATCAAATCATTGACTTTTGAGAAAGTCAACCAATTAGCTAAGACGGCGATGTTTCCTGATAGAGGTCTATAATCTCCATATTCTGCTTTGAATACTTTTTTCAGTAATTGATAACACAGTTTCTCGACTTCTTGTATATAGTCTAAGCCTTCATACCATTTCACTTCTTCAAGGGCTTCCCATTTTGAAGATAGTGTAGGAGCGTATACGTTGATATAGCGGTTTCCAAAGTCTGACGCTAATCTTGCGGTAACTTCATGGCTCTTAATATTCTCAGAAGCTATCATATTCAAACACTCTTTCCGCCAAAGCGTATGCTTCGCTTCTAACGATTTGACTTTCTCAATCAGTTCTGACTTCATCTAAACTCACCATTTACATCAAACAATTATTCATCTTCTTATCTTGTTTTAAAGAATGTAAGATTGCCTTATGTAATTCTTACTATGATATACCTTTTTTTTAATCGATAATTTCTGGTAGAGCAGGAAATCTTATTCTTAGTCTTCTTGTAGAGATTGCACTACCAGTATTGGGCCCTCTTTCTTTGTTATAAGGACTTTTGATCCTACATTGAGTGTCTCATCGGATTTTGCTTTCCAGTACTCGCCTTTAAACCGTATGAATCCCGTCTTTCCAGGGAGAATCTTATCAACTACTTCAACCTCGACTCCGATGAGTCCTCTTTGAAATGGTTTTCTTCTTCGAGCTTGCAAGATCTTATAAACCATAAATAAGGTGAAGCCACCTATAATCGCAGCGACACCCAAAGTAAGAGTAGTAAAGTAGCGGTACCATTCAACACTAATCATCCATTTAGTGGACGAGAAGGGGATAATTAAGAATCCTCCTATAATCAAACAGATTAAGCCTCCTCCACCAAATATGCCAAATCCTGATGTGTATGCTTCAGCAATCATCAACACTGCTCCTAAAATAATAATCAGTAAGGCTCCTAAATTTATATCGAATCCAAGTCCTACTAATCCTAATAATAGAGTAATCGCC
>CAZAXO010000048.1:0-11711 GCA_964489085.1 uncultured Candidatus Bathyarchaeia archaeon | reverse complement strand
ATCCATAACACTTGCAGGATGTCCTTCAGCTGCTGCAAGATTGATTAATCTCCCTTCTCCTAGTAGATATAGGTGTCGACCGTTGTGTAAGGTATACTCGTCTACGAATGTTCTTATAGTCCTTTTTCTATGAGCTATGGCTTTAAGGGCGTTAATATTAACTTCTACATTAAAGTGTCCACTATTTGCCAGAATAGCTCCATCCTTCATCGCTTCAAGATGAGCTTTATCAATGACGTTTTTATCACCTGTAGCTGTAATGAATATGTCTCCAATTCTAGCAGCTTCAATTAGAGGTAGAACTTCAAAGCCATCCATGGTCGCTTCCAACGCGCGGATAGGTTGCACTTCAGTTACAATGACATGAGCACCTAATCCTTTGGCCCTCATAGCGATACCACGTCCACACCATCCATAACCATTAACTACAACCTTTTTTCCAGCCCATAAAATATTGGTCGCACGGGTAATACCATCTAAAGTGCTTTGTCCAGTACCATAACGGTTATCAAAAAGATATTTTGTACGAGCGTCATTAACAGCGATTAAGGGGTACTTTAGATTCCCCGTATTCTCCATACTACGTAACCTAACAACACCAGTAGTTGTTTCTTCAGTACCACCAATGATATTAGCTAGTAACTCTATTCGATCGGTATGCAAGGTACTGACAAGATCAGCACCATCATCCACTGTTAGCTGTGGTTTAAAGTCTAATGCTCTTTTAATATGCTCATAATAGGTGCTTTCATCTTCACCCTTTAGAGCATTCGTTGGGATACCATGCGTAACTAGTGCTGCTGCAACATCATCCTGTGTACTAAGTGGATTTGAAGCACACATGATGATATCAGCACCTCCCGATTTTAAAGTAAAAGCTAGATTAGCTGTTTCTGAGGTTATATGTAGACAACATGAAATACGAATATTTTTAAGTGGTTTTTTCGATGAAAATTTTTCCCTTATTTGTCTTATTACTGGCATCTCACGAAAAGCCCATTCGATACGCTGCTCGCCTATGTTAGCAAGTTTTGGATCTTTAATATCTGATTCAAGCATTCAAAATAACCTCGTAGAGATAGGAGACGATATATAATGTTATTTTGCATGATAAAAATGTAATGTGTATCAATTTTTTTACTTTAATACTATATAGGCTGAATCATATGTTTTATATTAATAATGACATAATCCAAAAAAAATGATAGGTGAAGGAAGCTGATCTTTAGTTAGTTTATTCTGAAGTTCCTCCTCCCTCTCCAGCTTATTCAGCTATTTTTTCAACTTTGATCTCTATCGTTGATACATTTCGAGAGTCTCCGCCTTCGCCAACAGTCTGTGTACCAATGGTAATATCTTTAACCTTGATTTTCCCACCAAGGAATCGTCTTCGTGTAACCTCTACTACATCAACAGCTCGACTTATTGCTCTTCCCCGAGCCTTTATAGTTAATACCTTAGATCCTCCGGTAAAATGCATCAATACTGCAGTAGCATATGATAGAACAGGCTTCTGACCTATTAGAATTGTATCGGGTGGAATAGAGGATTTTCTTTCAGCGAAGCTCTCAACAGGTTCCTTCTCGACAGGTTCTTCTTCCGACATGCAACGTTCACCTCCTCGAAGCGTTCATCAATGATGTATTTCATTACCCTGTGCAATTTATATTCTTAAATCTTTCCATTCATAGTATCCAGAGGCTCATTCACTAATCGACATGAGCTAGTGTATTACCATTGTCATATAAGAGAAACACAGGAACATGGAACATGAGAAAACCCTTCCATCTTTATCATATATTTTGACACTTTTGTAGAACTAACTTTAATCAAAAACTCATGAAGAAAGTTTTATTCTGAGACATAAGAACTCTGTCTGACTTGGCATAAAGAAGGGAAGTAATACTGGATTCAGAATTGTCTAAAACATGGAGTAGAAACGCTTCGATGATATCACGATTAGGAGAGAAACTTTCTAATTATAAATTACCATTAAGAGATAAAATAACACATACGATATTTAACTTGAAATTACAGAAAAAGAAGTTAGATGCTTTTTCATTAAAGATCGAACGACATGATAAAGAGCTGTTAAATAGATGTGTGAAATCTCAAGTAAGAAATGATAAGCCTCGAGCAGTAATGTATGCTAATGAATGTGCTGAAGTAAGAAAAATGGCGAAAATCGTCATAGCCAGTAGATTAGCGCTTGAACAAATCATTTTACGCCTTGAAACAGTTAGACAGTTTGGGGAAATTGCTCATGCGATGACGTCAATACCACAGGTGATTCAAACAATCAGAACGCAAATAGCTGGAATAATGCCTGAAGCATCTTTTGAGTTAAATGAGATATGTGAATCCTTAGAGACTATTACTATTCAATGTGGAGAAGCAGTATCAAATGAAACAATCGAAACAAGTTCTGATGAAGCGAGATTGATACTTAGAGATGCGAATATCATCGCGGATGAAGAAATCAAAGATCGTTTTCCTGAACTGCCAAGTCAAATACTAAGGGAAGAACAATCGGATCGAATTCCCAATAAAGAATGTGTGTAATTTGAAAGCTGATAAGATTAAATCGTTTATCGGTAAACTGATCATAGATATTCATAAGAGAAATGTAGGTAGGATTATTGGTTACTATGCTAACACTAAAAATGAAGTTACTTCAGTAGAAGTGGAATTAGCTCATGGAGAATTCGTTAATTCTCCTATTTCTCAGATTGAGATTACAGGTGACTCAATTTACTATATTCAACCATGGGAATTGGAAGCTGAGGCGCTTAAGAAGCAATTTGATCTAATAGTGAGACGAATAAAGGCTTTAGATGAATTACGTAGAAATGGTGACATGGATGGAACGATATTCGAAGATCTTCACCAACAACACAGTAACACTATTGAAGAATTAAAAGAACAACGAGATGTTCTTCTCGATAGTTTACAGGAAAGAACTGATAAAATAAATAATCAAATTAAAGAATTAGAAATATTTCTTGCTAACAGTAAGATGCAACATCAATCGGGGGAGATAGATGAAGAAGCTTATCAAATAGCTTACGAAGCAGTAAACCAAGGATTAAATAAAGCAATCTCCGAGAAGAATCATCTGAAAGAACTATCTGATTTTTTAAAAAATGTTGAATCTTCAGCTTCACAAATAAATTATGATGAAGAAACTTCATCAAATGTAACTCCAATAAAAAAAATTCCTGACATAGTATACATAAAAATGA
Organism: uncultured Candidatus Bathyarchaeia archaeon; assembly: GCA_964489085.1. Lineage (GTDB taxonomy): Archaea > Thermoproteota > Bathyarchaeia > 40CM-2-53-6 > DTGE01 > CAZAXO01. The sequence continues at coordinate 8,469 of CAZAXO010000048.1, read as the reverse complement.
AGGAAGAAGCGGCTTAGACTAGGAGGTATAATAAATATCTATTATACGGAAAATCGGTAAGAAATTAAAGAAGACTTCGCTTAGGGATAAAATCGTCCATACTATATTTAAACTTGAAGAACAAAAGGAAAAACTTGAAGATATGGCTAGTAAACTTCAAGAACGTGACAAGGAAATGTTCAATAAATGTGTCGAAGCACAAATCTCAAGCGATATTGCCAGATCAAAAGTTTACGCTAATGAATGTGCTGAGATAAAGAAGATAGCAAAGATTGTACTCACAAGTCAATTAGCATTAGAGCGGGTTATTGTCAGACTGCAAACTGTCGAAGAATTTGGAGAAATATTAATGCAAATAGTTCCAGTTATGGATGTTGTCAGTGAAACTAAAGGACAGATAGCTGGAATAATTCCTGAAGTTTCCTCAGAACTTGAGGATGTTAATATTATGTTACACGATATGAGTTTGGAAACAGGTGAAGCTAACTCATATGATCCTTCAATTGGTCCAATTAGTGAAGATGCAGCGAAAGTTCTACGAGAATCTAGTTTGGTAGCTGAAGAGATGATGAAAGAGAAGTTTCCGGAACCTAAAGTTAATTCATCGAATGTTGTTGTTCTTCAAGAAGGAGCAGAACCTCAGGGATTAGAGAATCTGTTAATAAAATATATTGAAAATCATGAAGGGAAATTGAGCCTTTCCAATTGCTCATCGGAATTAGGTATACCGGTACAGAAAGTGAAAAATACAATATCGAAACTTGTTGATAAAGGAAAGATTGAGATGACTTAATAAAATGCAACAAGAAAAAGGAGAACTCGTATCATCAACCGATGGATTGGAAAAACTCGCTGCTAAATATGCAGTAGAAGCTGTTCAACTCGATAGGCAAGGGTCCACTGAGATGGCTATTACACGATATCAAAGATCAGTCGAACTTCTTCTTAAACTCAGTATTCTTTATCCAGATACTATGCAAAAAGAAGTGTATTTGAGTAGAGCAAATTCGTATAGAGCACGAATAGAAGAACTAAAAAATCTAGGACATGAAGAGAGGAAGAGAATAGCACCAGATGATAAAGATAGTAGCTTAAAAGAATTAGTGATAACCGAAAAACCGAATGTTAAATGGAGTGATATTGCAAATCTTGAAAGTGCAAAAAAAGCGATAGAAGAAGCACTGATTTTCACGGTGAAAAGACCAGATCTATTTCCTTTAGGATGGCCGAGAGGAATTTTATTTTATGGACCTCCTGGATGCGGAAAAACCCTTTTAGCTTCAGCTGTAGCTACAGAGATAGATGCAGTATTTTATTGTGTAGATGCTGCTTCTTTAGTGTCCAAATGGCTAGGAGAGTCAGAGAAAAATGTAGCTCAGCTATTTAAGGAGGCGAGAAATAAAGCAGCTAAAAATCAACCTGCTGTCATATTTATAGATGAAATAGATTCGCTTATAGGAAAACGTTCAAGCGAGGTAGGAGGAGAAATAAGAATGAAGAATCAACTCCTAAAAGAAATGGATGGATTAATCGAGAAGAATAAACAACTCCATCTGTATGTTATAGGAGCGACAAATAAACCATGGATTCTCGATGATGCGTTTATTAGAAGATTTCAGAGACGAATTTGTGTGCCATTACCAGAATTTCAAGCTAGAGTTGAATTATTTAAAATACATACTCGCAATCTTAAACTCTCTAAAGATGTAAAACTTGCTGAATTAGCGCGTATTACGGAAGAATATTCAGGAAGCGATATAAAAGATATTGTACAAACAGCTCATATCAAAGTTGTTAGAGAATTTTTTGAAAAGGAAGATCCAAATGATCGAAAAGCTGAGGCTCGTCCGACGACTCAAAACGATTTCCTCCAGATCTTGCAGAGTAGAAAACCAAGCGTATCGAAAGATCTTGTGAAATCCTATGAGTTATGGTCTCAACAGTTTACAGCTTTCTGATCACATAATACTAAGGTATCCTCAATAAAAGAAAATATAGGAAAAAGTGAAGTATATGTTTGAAGAAAAGAATCCACTTACAAAAAAACTTAGAGAGGCGATAAAACCAACACCACTACGTAGACGTGTTACTCTCGCTCTTTCTTCAATGAAAATCCAGATTAGAAGGTTAGATAATACCCTACGACAGCTTGAACACAGAGATAAAACGCTATACCAGAAATGTGTAAACGCTCTACAGAAGAAAAATAATCCTTTAGGTACTATGTATGCTAACGAATGCGCAGAAGTAAGAAAAATAACCAAACTTACTCTTGCAAGCCAATTAGCATTAGAACGAGTAGCCTTAAGACTTGAGACAGTACGGGAGTTTGGTGACATAGCACATAATATGAGTGCAGCAACTAAAGTTGTATCAGCAATAAAAGATGGTTTACGAAATGTTGTACCCGAAGTATCTATGAAATTAGAGGAAATAAACGAAAATATGGAATCAATGATTTTTGAAGTAGGAGAGGCTACAGAATCTACACTTAATCTCAGTCCAACAGTTGAAGCAGATAATATCATGAAAGAAGCAAATATTTTAGCTGATGAAAAGCTTAAAGAAGAGTTTCCAGAACTACCTGAACAGACAATTGAACAGAATATTAAAGAACAAAGATAAAACTTAACAAACTATCCAACTAAAAGTATAATGGTTATACTTTTAGTTGATCGAATAAACAAGAATGCTAGTTAGCGATCCCACGCTTTGAAAGTTCTTTCGAATATGCATATTGTTAAGTAGTAACTATGATGAGATTACAAATATATTCTAGTCAGGGAGAGCACAAGTGCCCTTATAGGTTAGCTAGTTATTCCTTGAAATCTAACAGTAAACTCTTATCTTAGCACTTCAATTTTTATTAAGAATATTATCCAATAAAAAAAATAATTCATTATTATTCTTTATTGTTTTTATTATTTTTTCCATTTATCTATTTCAAGTAAATTTTCATTTTTGTTCAATGAAATGAAACATTACAAATAGAAAATCAATTATACTTATAAAACTGTTTTCTAATCATCCCTTAAAAGAAAACGAGATAACTGAAAATTGTTTGTTAGGAAGTGAAGTATATATGCGTAAAGCTTTAGGAATAACGGTGAAAAAAGAAGAGGATTTCTCTCAATGGTATACTCAAATTGTAATGAAAGCAAAGATTATCGATTATTCTTCAGTTAAAGGTTTTGTTGTTTTGATGCCTTATGGTTACGCTTTATGGGAAGAAGCAAAGACGATTCTTGACAATGAATTCAAGAAGTTGAATGTGAAAAACGCTTATTTTCCATTACTTATCCCTGAGAGCTTACTTAAGAAGGAAGCAGAACATTTTAAGGGATTTATACCAGAAGTCTTTTGGGTAACACAAGCAGGTAACTCAAAATTATCTGAAAGATTGGCGGTTCGACCCACTTCAGAGACAATCATCTATGAATCATTTTCAAAATGGATAAAAAGTTGGAGAGATTTACCTCTACTTCTAAATGTCTGGAACTCTGTTTTAAGAGCTGAGATAACCTCAACAAAGCCCTTCTTAAGAACCAGTGAATTTCTATGGCAAGAGGGACATACAGCACATGTTTCGAAAGAAGAGACCGATGAAGAGGTTCAAAACATATTGAGTCTTTATAAGAGATTTGTAGAAGAGGAACTCGCGATTCCGGTACTTGCAGGATATAAAAGTGAAAGTGAAAAATTCGTTGGGGCATTATATACTATGACTATAGAGGCAATTATGCAAGATGGAAAAGCTTTACAGATGGGAACGTCACATAATTTAGGTCAAAATTTCTCAAAATCATTTCAGATAACATATCTCGGAAAGGATGAAAACCAACATTATGTGTGGACTGCTTCATGGGGAGTATCATGGCGACTCATTGGTGCTCTGATAATGATTCATGGAGACGATAAAGGTGCAATAATCCCCCCCCGCGTTGCACCCATTCAGATTGTCATTATTCCAATAAAGTACTCAGATTTGCAACAGGATAAAGTGATGCAGGCAAGTAAGTCATTAACAGCATCCTTAATCGAAATGGGGTACAGAGTCGAATTAGATGCTAGACCAGAGTACACTCCCGGATGGAAATTTAATGAGTGGGAGATGAAAGGAGTCCCAGTAAGAATTGAAATAGGCCCAAAAGACTTGGAAAAAAAAGAGGTGACTATTTCAAGGAGAGATACAGGAGAAAGATTACATATCTCTAATGAGGCCATACATGTTACATTGAATGAATGTATGAGAAATATTCAAACAAACCTCTTTCAGAAAGCACAAGCCATGCTAACGAATTATACCTCAAATGCAGAAACCTATCAAGATTTAATTGATATCATAAAGATGAAGGGGGGATTCGTGAAAGCTTATTGGTGTGGCAATATAGAGTGCGAAGAAACAATAAAATCGAAAACAGGAGCAACTATTAGACTATTAACATTTACAGAGGATAAATCGAAGCCATGTGTTTATTGTGGAAAAAAGGCAAAAAAATTAGCGTATTTTGCTAAAGCTTACTAATAGTCATTATCTAACTTTTGTAATCTGAGAGTAAATATGTTGTACACGCTCTTCAAAGTTTTGACCTAAAGAAAAACCGTTACCAGACTTTTTTTCTACACAATATGATGCAACAGCTGTTCCAACTGCCAATGCATATTCACTTTCTTCCTCTTTTAATATCGACGATAAGACACCTCCAATCAAAGTATCTCCCGCACCTGTTGGATCATATACCTTAGAAACTGGATAGGCAGGTGATTGAAATCCTTTCATTTGTGGAGTTATTAAGATGCTACCAAATCGACCACGCGTTAATAATAACATCTTACTCCGAAAAAATCTTTTAATAGATTGTAAAGCAGATTGAAAATCTCGTCTTCCTGTAAGGCAATAAAGTTCTTCTTCAGCTAGTTTAATGAGATCACAGTTTCGTGAGTATCGAGTTACTAAATTTTGACGATTCTGGAGATAAACCTGACCATCGACACCGATCTCACGAAGTAAACCTTGGACATCTAAGGATAAGAAAGAATTCTTTTTCGAAAGATTCTCGTATAACTCATCTTCTATTTCATTTATTACTGGACCAAAGTGGATAGCATGAAATGTATTATCTAAATAATCTTCGTATGAAATAGGAGCGCACACATCTATTATTTTCAAGATTCTTTTCGAATCCGCATAGATTAATTCAAATTTAGTTGTAGGTTCCTTGCATACATGAATGAAAGATGTATCAACTTTATGATTCCTTAAGTAAGCTAAATATTCTGTTGGAAAGTCCAAGCCAATAGTAGAAGTAACTTGTGTATTTAATCCAAGCATGGAAGTAGCTAATGATGTGTAAAATGATGATCCTCCAGGAGCTCTAATACAAGGTGCCCCATAATTTGTAGAAAGTATGTCTATGGTTAAGTGACCTACAACATTAATATCGTACAAAACTCTTCAATTTGAAGGTATAATTAGAAAAAGATAAAAGAGTATCTTCATTAGAGAAAACATGTGATGTAAGGGAGATTATAATCAATGCCCAAAAAGAGAAAATCGAGTGGAAGAAGCAAAGGTGGTAAGGGAAGGTCTGATCGTGTTCAATGTACAAACTGTGGGAATATGGTTCCACGAGATAAAGCGAAGAGATCTTCTAGGTATGTATCATTAGTTGATCATATGCTAGCGAAAGAGTTGAGAACCCAGGGAGCCCAAATAGCCCGACAAAAGGTAGTAAATTATTATTGTGTTTCTTGTGCAGTCCATTTTAAAGTGGTGAGAGTTCGATCGAAAGACTCTAGAAGAACCCCCAAGGCTCGTCTATAAAATGCTACTGGCTATTAAACGTTTTATTCGTAAAAACCTTGATATCGTTGCTAGTAAAGTAATATGGATCGGTTTATCTCCCAATCATCTTACTTTACTCGGTTTATTATGCAGTATATTAGCTGCATTATTTTATCTTTACCAAGAAAATATCCTAGCAGCTGTTTTTCTTTTAATAGGAGGCTCCTTAGATGCGTTAGATGGAGCTCTAGCGCGAGTATCTAATAAAGTAACAAAAGAAGGGGGAATATTTGATTCAACTATTGATAGACTTGGAGAAGCATTAATCTTTATAGGCATAATTCTAGGAGGATATTCTAGTGTTTTTATTGGTTTATCAGCTATGGTAAGTTCATACTTGGTCAGTTATATAAGAGGAAGAGTAGAAGTTGAGAATATAAATATTGAAGGAGTAGGCATAGGAGAGCGGCCAGAAAGAATATTACTTCTTACAGTGTTTACTTTCTTGAACAGAATCTCCTTAGCTCTACTAGTATTAATCATAATGAATATTATCACTATTAGTCAGAGGATTTATTATACTCATAAAATATTAGGAACTCAGGTTTCTTTTGATACGGTGAAATATTATGGGTAAAATTAAAAAAGGAGTTAAATGCGTAGTTCAAGGTTGCGAGTCTTCAGCGATTCGTTCTTTAAGTGTTGAAAAACTTGACGTATTGGATATTAATATAACATCTTCTAAACGGGGGTACCTTTGTCAAGATCATTATAAAGAATATAAAAAAAAGACAAAAAAAGAAAGAGTAATTGATAAATGGAGATTGAATGGATAATAAACTCAACTTACTAATAAGAGATATTTAATCGAAGTCTATCAGAAAAAGAGAATTCGACTTTTTTAAAGTTCCTATCAATGTATAATTGATTCTAGTTAACAGGTAAGTCATCCTATAGTTGAGTCATTTAAATGATTAGCATATTAAAAAAAATCTTTCATAATTCAGAGACAAAGTATAGATAGCTTCGCTCTTTAAGAGTTAATATTTGATCCAACAAAGTATATTTTATGCTTGAAGGCGATATGGTTAAGAAATAGAAAAAAAAAGAGTGAAAAAGCAGATTCATCTTTTTCTCGAATTGTATAGGAAGCCGGATGGAACATGTTGGGCTTTAACTAGTGAAATTGTGGCCTTTTCGAAAGATATTTTGGTACAGGAATTTTTTTAAATGGTTTAGTACCTGTGATTCTACCAATTTCACTTATTAGTTTATTAATTTTCATCTGTTTTATCTCCCCAGTTACTCTATCCCTCACTGAAATTGTTTCAGATTCAAGTTCTTTCTTTCCGACAACGACTATGTATGGGATCCACTCTGTCTCAGCTTCGCGGACTTTCTTTTGCAGGGTTAGTTTTCTATCATCAATATCGGCTCGTATGTAGTGAACTTCAAGTTCTTCTACAATCCTCTCTACATCTTTAAGAAGATCATCAGATATAGGAACTAGACGAACCTGCGTTGGTGAAAGCCACAAAGGCAACATAGGTAATTTGTCAGATTTCTGGTCTTTGTAAGCCTTTTCTAGTAGAGCATATATGATCCTTTCAATACCTCCACATGGTGAACAATGCAATATCAATGGGTATTGTTTTTCACCTTTTTCATCAATATAAGTAATATCATATCGTCTAGCATTCTCAACATCAATCTGGTCAGTTGATAAAGCTGCAGCTTTATCCTGATTATCGATGAAATTGGAATCCCATTTTAGCATAAAATAGAAGAAGCGTTTCTCCCACACCTCAGTTAGGACGGGTTTGCCAAATATTTCTACAAGAGATTTCACTAAATACTTATTTTTTTCATAGAAATCCTTTGTTAAACGGATTCCTATTTCGTAATCTTCCTTGGATAAACCTATCTCTTCAAGAAGTTGAGCACATAGTTTGAACCTAATCATAAACTCCTTTTTAGCTTGTTTTAGATTCTTGCAAAATGCATGGCAGTCAGGCATAGTAAAAGCTCGGCTGCGCCTTAGTCCAACTAATTCTCCACTTTTCTCGCGTCTGAAAGCATATTTTGATAGCTCATAAATCTTCATTGGCATATGCTTATAGGAAAATTGAGTATCATGAACTATCAGAAACTGTCCAAAACATGCAGCAAAACGAAGGAATAGTTCTTTATCTTCTGATTTTACTAAGTACTGTCTTGCAGGGAACCGATTTAGATAACTTGCCAAACTTGGATGATTATAATCATACATAATAGGAGTTTCGACTTCCATGGCACCATACTCTATCATCTTATCACTTACAAAATGTTCAAGTAAAGCCTTTACTAATCGTCCTTTTGGATACCAACGTATATTACCTGGGTCGCTTGCTGGTTCATAGTCAGCAAGTTCTAGCTTTTTCATTAGGGAAACATGAGGTGGCATCAATTGGCTTACCCTAACCTTCGACATTTCATATTCAGCGAATTTTTTAAGGTTTTTATGATCTTTGAAATTAAAATTATCGACGAGTACCATTTTTCCATCTGGTTGTAATATGTACCAGAAGGACTCAAGTTTCTCCTCTGCTTTAAGCGCTTCGGGAACTTTTTCGTCTACGATTTCCTTGTCTTCCGTATCAGATATTATTCGGAATTGCTCTGCTAATGGGTGACCTTTTATGGAT
>CAZAXO010000047.1:0-12510 GCA_964489085.1 uncultured Candidatus Bathyarchaeia archaeon | reverse complement strand
ATCAATATCTTTCCTTTCAATAGTTATTGTTTCATTTGGAATCTCAGTAAATCTGCTTTCTGGAGTTATCCGCTCCATATGAAACATAGCAGTTCCACCATATGTAGCAATACTTGCACAAAAAGATTTCAATTCTTCAATAGATGCTTTCGCGATGCCCTTTATGTAAACTATTTTTCCACTAGCTGTATCTCCAATGATTTTACCAAGTGCACCAAACTTGTATGTATTTGAAATCTTATCTTCAACTTTAAAAGTCAACTCAGCTTTTCTATTTTCTTCTAGGTGAAGACCATATCTCGCTGTCTTTCCTGTTAAAGCTGCTGCTAAAGCACTTGGACCTCCTTCCCTATTAGTTTTGATACCTAGAACAGAATTACCATAGCACACAGCACTAGACTCTGACCATGCTACATGTTCTCCAAAATGGGGTAGGTTTCCTATTAGATATGGTGTGCATGTGCATGTGGATATCACGCCCATTTTATTGAAAGCATCGATAACTTTCTTTTGGTTCTTCGCAAAAGTTGAATCTATTCCTAAAGTTCTCCAGTTTTCAAGATCCATACCTGCAGGATTCAATGTAGTTAAAACTCTTGTATACCCATCCTCCGCCATTTCAGCAAGGAATTCTAATCCAGCCTCACCAAGATTAGCATAACTAACGCCAGCAACTTGAACAGAAGTAACATCGATTAATCTATCAGCTCCATAAATTTCTCCTAATTTTGTGATGATTCCCATACTTTTCCTTACAGCATTTCCATACTGACCATCAAGCATTTTTCTTTCTTCAGAATTAAGATTCAAACTTATTCACCTATGAAACATATTCAGAAATCTTTACCTTAGGAAACTTGGCTTTATTAAAACTTTTACCAAGTATCTTTAGTGGTTTAGTCATATCAAATCCCATTTTAGTAGTATATTTTGTATCTGGATCAGCACTAGGATCCAAACTACTTCCAGGTTCTTTATCGGTTATTATGAGATCTTTGTCTCCTTGGAATCTTGTAGCTAAAGCCCACTCTACATTAAAAGGGTTATATATATCAATATCCTCATCGACAATGAATACATGCTTACAACTTTTATGACCTCTAAATGCTCCTTCAATCGCTATTATTCCATCGTTCTCTTTTCGTTTGTTAATTTTTACTATTGCATGAAGCCACGAACATCCCCCAGGATTAATATTCACATCTAAACATTCTACTCCAGTATCGTTAATACTTTTATAAATCGTTGGTTCTCTCGGCATTCCCATTAAGACTTTATGCTCTAAAGCTCCAGGTAAGAGAGCCTGCCATAGAGCATTCTTTCTATACGTTACCTTCTTAACTTCAAAAACAGGCTCATTTCTAATTCTATCATAAGTCTCAGTAAGATCTACAAAAGGTCCTTCCTCATGACTTTCATTTGAATAGACTTTACCTTCTAACACAACTTCACTCTCGGAAGGAATATAGAGATCAACACTTTTTGCTTTAGCTATATTAAACTTCTCCAGGGCGTTAGCTATCCACAGCTCATCGACTCCAATATCAACTGAAGTTGCAGCGGCAACTAAAATGTTCGGTGAATTTCCTATACAATAAGCTACTTCTAACTCATCGTTTTTTTTGAGGAATTTATGGAAGTGTCGCCCTTTTACCACTCTGGTACTCATTTTATTCTTATCGAATTGCATAGCTCTATGGAAATCCATGTTTTGTCCATAGTCAGGATCCCTGGTGATAACAACTGCTGAGCTTATATATTTACCTCCATCTTTATTGCAATGAAACAGAATCGGCAAGAGATCTAAATCAACTTTTTTCGCCTCTATCTCTTGACAAGGAGGATTCTTAACTTTTTCCGGCTCTAAAGGATTCTCAATCGCTTTAATCATTTTAGGGATAAGAGTATTAGCTGGAACACCTAAGTAATCTCCTATTGCATCCTTACTGCAGAGAAGATTTCCAACAACCTTAAAATTGGAATCCTTTACATTTTCGAAGAGAATTGGATTTGGTTCGAGTTCCTTAAGAATCCCAGCAATCTCAAGATTAGGGGACACTTCTCTTTTTATCTGTAGTAATTTACCATTATCAGATACGTTTTGTATATACTCTCTTAAACCCATTTAAATCACTTTACTGATTTCAAATTCTTCTCAATTTATTCCAATAAGTGTTTTCCAAACAGCATATCCTTTCTTTAATAAGGTGTGGTATACTCTATCCTGCAATTTTTTTCCTGGAGTTAACGCTATCATGTTTCCACCTTTACCTGTCCCAGTTAATTTTACTCCTATTGCACCATGTTTTTTTGTAGTAGTAATGATATCCTCAAGTTCTAGTGACGAAACCTCTATTTGCCTAAGTAATTCTTGATTTTCATCCATGAGTTCACCTACTCTTTCTAAATCGTTATCGGATAAAGCTTCACGAGCTTGAATAACAATTGAATGATAATTCTTGAAAATATTATTAAATTTTTTAGGATGTTTTTCTTTTTGATATTTTACTTCATTAACTACTTTAGTTGTGCTTGCTGTTACACCAGTATTAGCAATAATGATCTCTGTAGGTTCTTTCATCCTTAATTTCTCCATTGAATTTGGACCATCAGTAATATTCTTCTGAAACCAAATTAAACCTCCATAAGTAGAAGCGGTATTATCAATTCCACTAGGATTACCATGATAACCCTTTTCTCCTTCAAACGCAGCATCATTTATTTTTTCTAGTGTAAAATCAAGTTGAAATTCATCATTCAAAGCTTTAGCCAATGCTGTACAACTCGCAGCACTAGCACCTATCCCACTCGCAGCTACTAAATCCCCCATAAATTTAATCTCAACGCCCTCATATGTGGTATCGATACCACAAAATGTTAGAATATTCTCAATTGATTTTATTTGATCCCTTTTCTTCTTTTCCTTATATCCTGGAATCTCCGGTCTATCATCGATTACTTGTACCCCCTTTTCATCTAGTCGATTTACTGAAGCAATTGTTGTTGATCCAATAGCACTCGCAATAGCAGGAAGATTATATACGACAAAATGTTCTCCGAATAGAATAACTTTTCCATATCCAGAACCAGTACTCACAATAGACACCTTCTAATATGACTATTTCACAAATATGTTCTAAAAGTTTATGGTGGAAGAGGTTTTGTGTAACAAGAGAAGATACTATAGATTTACTTATCTTATCTTTGTCAGAAAATTTTTTTCCTTAGGTACTATTTTTTGAAACTAACGGATGCATATCCCACTACTGAGGTATAGTCTTTAGAAATGTCTCCGCTAGTTCTGTAAGCTTCTAATCTTATTTCAGTTACTTTTGAAAGCTCAGCATAATTCATGAGAACTGCTATTGGACCATATCCACATATTGAAATATTATGAGTAGCAATTACTTTGTAAAGTCCTTCTATATCCAATTTCATAATACTATCTAATGCCATCTTATCCTTTTGTTCAGCAGAAAGTTGATTTTCATAATGAGTCATATCGGAAGATGCTATTATGGCCATATTACCTTCATTTGATGCTTTAAATATCGCAGTTGCTATCTCGGCACTACTCTCAATATCTTGCATCATCATGGAAATGGGAACTATGGATATTTTATCCTTGAATAAATATTGTAGAAAAGGGATTTGTACTTCTATTGAATGCTCATATCGATGAGCTGTATCATCAATATCTATAATACTCGATGCTTTAACAATGGCTTCAGCAATCTTTTCATTGATTTTAACTCTTCCTAGAGGTGTCTCCCATTCACCCTTTGTCATGATAGATATTCCACTACCAATTCCAGTATGGTTAGGTCCAATAATAATTGCAGTTTTTAGTTCTTTGTATTGAGCTAGAATCTTATATGAAAAAGCTGCTATAACCCCCGAATATATGTAACCAGCGTGCGGTGAAATAACACCTATTATCCTCTTATTATCATCTCCTCTTACTTCAGGTAAACCACCAGGACCAAGTTTATGTGTAAAACAATCTTGTATAATACTTAGTAAAGACTCTCTTGAGTTTGGATAGAATACACCGGATTGGGAGGGCCTTCTAAGATTCAATATCATATGATCCTTGTCTTAAAGTAGTAGTCAATTTTGTTTCAAAGTCATCTACAGTAGCAGATATATCACTATCAGCCGATATTAACCCCCGTTCTCGTAGAACTTGACGTGCTAGAAGCCAATATACCAACGCCAAAGCTCGTCGACCTTTATTATTCGTTGGTATTACTAAATCTATCTTTGAGAATGGATTATCAGTATCAGAGAGAGCTACTACAGGAATTCCGGTCGATGATGCCTCTTTTATTGCTTGCCAATCTGCACGGGGATCTGTTGTTATCACTATCTGAGGCTCTAAATGATTAGGATGTAAAGGATTTGATATATATCCTGGCAGGAATCTTCCGGTTATAGATTCAGCACCTGTTATTTCACAGAACTTCTTAACAGGGGTATAACCATAAAGTCTTGATGATATAACAAGGACTTTACTTGATGGTTCAATTCGAGCTATTAATTTTGCAGCTATTCTAATCCTTTTATCAGTTTCACCTACATTAAGAATGAATAAACCATCTGGTCTAATTCGATATATAAATGGCTCCATATCTTCAGTTTTGATACGTGTGCCAATATGAAGCCCTGCAGCTAATAACTGCTCTAAAGGAAGAAGAAGGTCCTGCTCTTCAATCATCTCTTGATCGTCACTCACGATATATTCCTCATTTCATTTTTTAATTTTATTTTGGTGTTTAATCCATTTATTATTGCTTTCTTCCTTAGAATTATTATGATATAAAAGAAGTTCATCTATTAATTCTACATGTGAAATCAGCATACGTCTACAACAGTATCTAGTAAAACCTAAGCTGTCAAGAATATCATTAGATGACTCTCCAGCTGCGATTCTTTGTTTAAATTCTTCCCATTTATTAGCTATAACTTTGCCGCATGTAAAACATCTTATCGGAATAATCAACCACGAATACCTCTTTATAACTCATTATCTATAGGATTTCTGTTTTCTTCTCCTCGATCCAGGTCCTCCAAATTTTTTAGACTCAGTTCTTCTTGAGTCACCAGCTAACATCGTTCTATCATAATTAATGTATTTTTTCTTCAAATCCTTACTTTTGGTCCAATTTACAAATGCTCTTGCCATCGAAGTTCTAACGGCTTCTGCCCTGCTAACTAAACCACCACCATGGACATTTACAGAGATATCCACTTCAGAAGCTTTATCTCCAGCAAGTACTAGCGCCTCAAAAACTTTAACTCTAAAGGTTTCAGGTTCTAGAATCGCTGCAGGAACATTATTTACAGTAACACGACCATTACCTGATTTAAGAGTAGTCTTAGCTATAGCTGTTTTACGTTTTCCTATTGTGAAGACCATTTTCTTTTTATCTATCATTTTGAAGTGACGCCTCCTATTTCTTGAGCCACATCTTCCACCCTAATCCACGGTCCCTTTACCGTTAAACGTGCTATTTTAGGTTTAAAGAATTTTTCGTCAGTTAGTTCAGAAGGAATACTCATATAGACACGAATTCGACGATATGCTTCTTTTCCCCTAGCACGTTTCCAAGGCAACATACCTCTTATTACTCGTCTTAGATAAGTGTCAGGACGACGACAATGAATAGGAGATTTTTTTAATGCTCCTAATGTTCTTGTTCCCAGTTTACGCTTAACATCCTGCAATACAGTTTTTTTACTTCCAGAGATAATCACTTTTTCAGCATTAACTATTATCACTGTTTTTCCCTCAAGAGCTTCCTTGGCAACATAACTAGCTAATCTACCCAAAATCATATCTTTCCCATCTATAAACAAAGGTTTAGTAGGCTCCACAGCTATCTCACCTAATTAATATAAGATCAGATGAAGAAAATTCTCCTTCCAATAGTTCTCTGATTGAAAGACATTTTCCTCCTTGTGATTCAATTTTCCGTTCTGCGTGTTGTGAAAAACTCAAAGCAGCAACCGTTAAAGGTATAGTGATACTTCCTACTCCTAATACTTTACCTGGAACTACAGCGATCTTATTATCTATTGTATATCTAGCTATTTTACTCAAGTTTACAGTTATTCTACGACGACGTGAAGGGTTACAGAGTTCTAATAGAGTTTTCCAAATTTCTTTTTTTGTATGTTTATACTTTTGTTTAATTAATCGATTAATTTCAAAGGTTAGTATATTATGCTTTGACATCTATCTTTTCCTCTTTTTTTAATCCGGGTAATATATCTTGAAAGCTTTTTATTTTATGTAGTAGAATGTTAACAGCTTCTCTAACTAACCTATTGACTGGAAGGTTACCATTAGATTCAATATTAAATATGAATATAGTGTCATCCCATGAGACCTCTATGGCAGGGGGATCTGTTGGACACTTTCGAACACATTCACTGCATAGAGTACATTGTAATTCTTCAACAACTTTGACACGCTTTTTTGCAAGTGTTAAAATGTTTTTTGGGCAATATTCCACACATTCTCCACATCCATCACACTTATTATCATTGATAGTAATTCTAGGTAAGTATTTGTGGGTACACTGCGATACTGGTTGCCATTTTGCGTGATCTCTACCTCTACCAAGCTTAGCATAAGCTTCTATTTTGATTTTTTGACCTGGAGCAAGTTTAATGATGGGAATATCAGAATCAACAGGTGTGATTTCAGGATCTTGTGATATAAGATCTCGAGAGTAGACAATTGTTGTATTTTTAGAAGCGTCAACATCCATAGTGAAGGTTACACGGCATTTTGAACATCCTAAATCTGCTTTGCAATCGCAATTTTCAGGAAGAGTATACGAGTCCAAATCAGTAGTTAAGGGAATTAGACCTAAGCGGTGAGCGAAGATCTCATCATATGTTGGCGATGTATTTTCTATTATCATTACATCATCAATAGCCATAGTCGGAACTTCAGTGATGATTGTTCGTCTTATTGAATTAGCAAATGAAGGTGTTACTCCTTTTACTATGAATGAACATTTGTTATTATCCAACTTAATTATTTTAACATCCAATATTGAATAGGCCTCCAAATAGTCGGTTGGCTAAGTTTATCAGCAATGAGTTGAATTCTCCTCAAATATTACTTCATGATTCACCTTATGTTTGTACTAAAGCAGGATGTTCAGGAGCTTTATATGCACTATTCTGAGAATATTCGATTAAATTTTCTTCGTTTCGTTTTACTAGATACCCGGGTACTGTAACCCGACGATCTTGTATTCTGATATGACCGTGCGTTATCATCTGTCTTGCTTGATGAATAGTTTTCGATAAGCCTTTCTTATAAACTATAGTTTGTAGTCTACGTTCCAAAAGGCTGCGAATATTTAAATCTAGTACTTCATCAATTGAAGCATCTTCTCTAAGCAGACCTAATCTAATAAGCATTTGACGTTGAACCTGATGTAGTTCATTACTTTCTTTATCAGATATTCCTTGCAGGGAACGCACTATACCTCTAATTTTAGAGATCATAGTCTTTAATCTCCATAATTCTCGTTTGTTTCGTAAGCCATATTCTCCTACTAGAGTTAATTCGGCTTCAAGTTGATCAAGTTGCCATGGATGTCGTGGACCTTCAAATTTTTTACGATGTTTACGAGGATCACCCATATTATCTGTCACCTTCCAATCTTCTTCACTTTTACACCTACTGCTCTACCTTTTCTACTTGTAGTCCTTGTTTTTTGTCCTCTTACTTTTAGACCAAGAGCATGTCGAATTCCACGCCAACTCCTTATCTCCTTCATCATATCTATATTTGATCTTATCTTAAGAGCTAAATCTGAACTAACTAAATGCATATCTGTTCCAGTCTCTAAATCCTTCCTATAATTTAGAAGCCATGGTGGAATACCATATTTAGTTGGTTCTTTAATCACATTCTCGATTTTGGAGATTTCATCATCAGATAATTCTCCAATTTTAAGTTCGTGGCTTAAGTTGAGAGCATTTACTAAAGCTTGAGCTAGATTAATCCCCACACCGTTTATTTTAGAGAGTGCATACAATATTTTTTTTGACCCATCTAGGTCTGTCCCAAGGATACGAACGATATATTTATAATCACTTGGCAATTTAAAGACATCCAACTCTAATTAATTTAGATAGGTGAAGTTGATAGCTATATTTAAAGATGATCTTAATAACTGATGATCAAAAAAAGTTTATCATAATATATATCAATTGATAGTAGATCTATCAACTGAGAACTTTTATTAGCCAAGTAATCCTAGAAGGGGTGGCAAGATGAAAAAAATACATGTGGAAAAAACGATATTACAGAAAAATCTACACAATTGTACTTGGTCAGAGAAAAACAATTCGAGATTTTACAAGAATTATTACTTTTTTTGTTAATTAATATTAATTTATAGAAAATTTCCCGTTTCACTTAGTATATATAACAAGTGATGAATGTTCACTGTAAGTTATCACAATTAGACAGGTAAGGGAATATACTTGAATATAAAATGTGATTTGGCGCCGGGAGAGGGATTCGAACCCACGAGGCCCGTAAGGGCCACAGGCTCGCTATTTCTTAACAGCTAACTTTGTTTTCAGTATATTCCAGGCCTGCCCCGTACCAGACTCGGGAATCCCGGCAACTAAAATATGTATTAATGATTCAGATTAAAATATTTTTTCGCGATTAACGAGTTTTACTCAATTTCTTTTCTTTCCAACCTTTAGGATATGCTCCAACTGGCATGATAACTCTGTCTATAGTAGCGGTAATACCTTTATCAAGGTTTAATATATCCTCAGAAGACATAAGAGCCTTACCTATAGCTACTACTTCTTCTTTTAAAGTAAATATTGCTACATCAGAGCTTTTTTTAATATGAGCGTCTAACTTTACTATTCCAGGAGCTGCAAGAAAAGCGCCATGACATAAAGCATCTACAGCAGTATCTCTCACATAGATTTTTGGTATATATTCAAATGCAGCTTCTACAGGTTGAATAAGTTTTCTAAGGGGTTCTTCATCTCCTTTTTCTTTAAATTCACATTTAGCGTAGGCTAAATCTGCCATAGTTACTAAATTCTTATCTACATTGAAAGGTCCTGATCTTATTCGCCGAAGTTCTTTCATGTGTGCTCCTCCTCCTAACACTTCACCAATATCATAGCAGAGTTTACGAATATACGTTCCTGACTGACATGAAACTCTAAAAAGCAGATTTTTATCCTTTTTTTCCAGTAATTTAAGCGAATATATTACTCGTCTTCTTACTGCACGTTTGACTGATGATCTTACCGGAGGTAATTGATAAATCTCTCCTGTGAACTCTAACATAATTTTAAGTACTTCTTCATCAGAAATCTTTGTATGTAGTTCAATAAGACCGATATACTCTTTACCTGAAAGTAAAAATGCTTGAACAGCTTTTGTTGCATTTTCAAGTGCGATAGGAAGAACTCCAGTAACTTTGGGATCAAGAGTTCCACCGTGACCAACCTTATGAAGATGTAATTGTTTCTTTACCCACGAGGCTACTTCATGACTTGAAGGACCTGATGGTTTATCTAAATTTATCAATCCAAATTTTATATGTTCTTTTAGAGATCTATGCATGGGATTGGTCCCAAATCTCTGATCTGTATCATCTTCACTTTTAGTTACTAACGTTCTTTCTTCGTTCCATGGTGGTATACTTTTCAATTTCTTCTCGCCTCACAATTCTACTTTTCAATATCTACAGGCGTAATCTAAATATAGAGGTTCTTCATAATCCTTATTGTAACGTTATGGCTGTTGTGAAATAGAGTGACAAGACGTAAACTGAATTTCTCAAATAGTGGGTTAGCTTTAAGCCCAGGACTGATCTAATGATACGTGAAAAAATTTCAGTTTATAAGGAATACCTAAAGTTCTCAAGTATCTCAGAAATATCTAGAAGATATTTCGTAATGAACTCTTTTGATGGAGCTTTAACAATGCTCGGTATAATTGTTGGATCGTATGTATCTGGTAAGATGACGTTATCTCTAGTATTAGGAGCGGGTTTTGGAGCAAGTTTTGCTATGGCGATATCAGGTTTATCAGGAGCTTATATGACTGAGAGAGCGGAGCGAAGGCGAGACCTTAAAGAACTTGAAAGATGTATGCAACGTAATATGGAGAACTCTATGCATGCTAAAGCCATGAGAGCCGCTACAATATGGGTGACAATCGTTGATGGTGGAGCCCCTCTATTAGCTGGTTTAATTGCTTTAATGCCTTTTCTTTTAGCTTCGTTTAATCTATTATCACCTTTACGGGCAGTTTATATCTCAGTTGGATTAGTGATGTTAATGCTTTTTGTTCTTGGAATTTTTTTAGGTAGAATTAGTAAGGAGAACCTTATTGTATCTGGATTCAAAACAGTAATTATAGGTTTCGTGACTGCAGCTATACTTATTGCAATAGGTAGTGTGACAGGTTAGTGATCTGTAAATGTTATTTACCTAGCTTCATTTGGAGGTGACCGATCACAATTGAATATTAAAGTAAAAAGACTTGTTCTCGATGTGTTGAAGCCTAGAGAGCCACAAATTTATATTCTTGCATCAAGATTAGCAGAAGGTAAAGGAGTTAAAGATGTAAGTATCAGTGTTGCTGAAATAGATCAACAGACGGAAACTATTAAATTGTCAATCGAAGGAGAATCTATAAATGTTGATGATATTGAACAACGTATCGCAGAATTAGGCGCTAGTGTTAGAAGTGTTGATGAAGTAAGGGTTTCTCGGTAAAGCACATTATTTATATTATAAAGTTACTGTTTCATAAGATTCTCTTTCTTTGACTCTTTAAGTACTTCAAGGATTTTTTTATCTGAGAATCCCTTTTTTATTTTTAGTATTTCATTTGTAGGGGTTAGATGATTAATATTCGCTCTTCTTCTTTTGACTCCTGAGAGTGTTTTAGGACCAGTTATCAAAACAAAATTTTTATCGATTACATCTACAACAATACATTTCAACCCTTTTTCTCTTCCACTTGTTTTTACACATATAGTTCCTACCTCAGTAACGGACACTATTTTTTTCTCCTTTTCTTTTTTTGGATATAATTAGATATAATATTTTTAAGCATTGTTATTGTATCATCTAAGGGCAAAAGCGAGGTATCGATTACGAGATCATAAATTGAGAGATCCATCATATTTATATCATATATTTCTTGAAATCGTCTTCTCTCGCTTTCTTCCCGATCTCTTGTTTCCTGTTCTGCTTCTTGGTAAAGTAATTTCTCTCTTTTCGCTATTCTCTTAAACCTAATATTATTAGAGGCAGTTAAATATATTTTAATATCTACTTTATCACTAGCCATCCAGGCTGCAAGTTGACCTTCAACAACAACACAACCGCGTTCTAATTCCTGCTGTATAATATTATCTATAGAATGATCTATTGATGAATTCACTGAAGCATTCAATGCAAACTCATGTAGACTTAATTTCTTTTCTTCTGCTAATCGTCTAAATATTTTCCCAGCTGAAATATGTCTTAAATCGAATTCATCAGCTATCGCCCTAGCATAGGTAGTTTTCCCTGTTCCATGGAGACCTCCAAGAGTAATTGTTATTGGATAAAACATGAGTAATCATCTAAAACTAATTAAATTATGTTTTAAAGAGGTTTGTTATTTAGATGATTAATCCTCTGGATTGACTCCAAATAATCGAGATAATGGAAGATTGATAGCAAAGCTGCATATGAGGTACCATGAGAAGAATAATAATTGTTGGGATCCATATACTGCATCTGGAGAACCGGATAGTAAGATAGGAAAAGAGAAAGGAGATAACGCGACAGGAGTCGTCTCATAGAATCTACTTAATAACATAAATATTATCCAGAATGGAGCTAGAAATATTAAGCTTACTTTCATTCGGTCCCACATGGCTCTACTCTGTAACTTCATTACTGATTTTTGCTTCTTTGTAGCTTTAGCAATCAGTTTTTCATTGTTTGATTTTTTTGCTTTTTCGAATTCAGCTTTCCAAGCATTAACTTCTACCATAACTTTCTTCATTTTCTTTACATCAACAAGAAGCCGATTTGCTGTTGAGGTCATTACTGATAGAGAAGTTGCAACTATTAATATTAGTAGAGTAGAGTCAGGCATTGTTGAGTATGGAGTTAACAGTTGATGTACTGCGTCCACAATTGAATTTATAAATAAACTATATGACATATATTTTATCTCCCAAGAAGGGATCCAATACCGGGATACATCTCAGAAATTCTCTCCTGTGCAAGTATCTGGTAATATTGTTCTAATATGCCAACTAATAGGAGTATCCCTACTCCAGATCCGAAAGCGCCTAAAAAGTCTGAAAATGCAGCAATAAAGCCTACTATAATTCCTCCAAGTATAGTTACTGTTGGTATGTACTTTGATAATAATTGTTGGATCGGTGTGTAAGATCTTCGAAATCCTTCAATTTGCATGCCTGAATCAAGGAG
>CAZAXO010000046.1:0-12773 GCA_964489085.1 uncultured Candidatus Bathyarchaeia archaeon | reverse complement strand
GTAATCTACTGTTTACATCTAGTAATTTTTCTAACAGACGTGATCAAGAGAAAAACGAAATACGAATCATTCAGTTTACGAGACAGTGTTTAATGTGCAACGATCTTTTACCTAAAAAATGGCCTTGGAGCTTTTGTCAATTTTGCAATAACAGATAAAGATTTTTTAAATTAATTACTCTTACCTAGCATGATAAAATAATATCTCATGTAGTTTGCAATAGTAATATCTAACTAGAAAATCTTAATAAGATGCAGTCTTTTACTAAAGTTTTCATATAATTTTTCTAAAAAAATAGTTTACTGTGCTATTAGCTCGGTGATTAAAACAAAACTACCAGTCAAACGAATATTATCTATTCGATTATCGTTTGTACCTATATCTTATAATTCATAAAATGACTATATCTAAATTGTCAAGCTAAGTTCATTTAACTTGAATAAGCTTCATTATGATATTATTGTATAAAGTCATTAGTTATTCTAATATAATACCAATACCTTTAGTATTAAGCCACTTATCATATTGCTTAAGTTTTTCTTCAATGTTAGCTTTTTTTTCAAATGAAGAGCTTTTCATAAATTCTTTAAGATATTTTGTTCGCCAAGTTGGATTTATGTTTTTATCTATTATTTTATATTGTTGAAGAAGATTGATGAAATATCTCTCATTCTTTAAAAATGGATTAGTTTTTTCCAGTGGTTCTGTTTCGAAAAGTAATTGACTGGTTTGAGAAACCACTTTATTATTCACTTCGAATTTTGTTAACATTAGACGATGACCTTAAACTATCTATTTTTAATATTTTAGATAAATATTATGTAACTCGATGAAAGGAATAGGTAGTAACAGATTTATTATTAATCCTTCTTCATCAATCGCAGTTTTTGACTTCTTAATTTGTAGTTAGCTTGTAATTACTTTTAACAGGAAGAATAATTTTGTATCCATTCTATTGTTACCAAAAATCTTATTTAGAATATTTAAACATATTCAAATATCTATACAAAAGTATATATTTTAATAAATTCTATATTATTTAAGTTAGTGATTGTATGTCTGTAGTTAAAATTATAGAATTAGTGGGTAGTTCCAATACAAGTTGGGAAGATGCGGTACAAGATGCATTAAATGAAGCATCTAAAACAGTAGAACATATTGTGGGAATTGATATTTTAGGATATAAAGGCGAGGTAACGAATAACAAGATTGTTAAATTTAAAGCTCATGTTAAAATAGCCTTTAAAGTTCAACGATAAATCCTATCAGTAATTTCCCATAGATCAATCTATGATGTTATTCTTCCTCAGTAATTAATACTAAATATGTTTAGTAACAAAAAGAAAGTATAATGTTTTGTATTTTTGTTAATAGAGAAATTATTTTTATGTTAGATTTTTTTATTTGAGCTAGTTAAGATGCTTTTTTAAATATATTATTCTCTATCCAAATTACTTTGTAACAACTAGCTTTTTATTCTCCTTTAAAACTACTGTTATATAATTTAGATTTAGGAGATTGGGTGGATTAAAGAGATATGACTAAAGTATATAATACAACAAAATCAAAAGAATTATATGAAAAAGCTAAACGAGTCCTTGTGAAAGGGATTGCAAGTAGCTTTCATAAAGCCCCCTATGAAGAATATCCTATTTACTTCGAAAATGGTAAAGGCTCTAAGATTTATGATGTTGATGGTAATGAATATATCGAATACGGCGATTTTGGACCTATGATACTAGGATACTGCCATCCTCGTATCGAAAAAGCAGTTACAGAACAATTAGTTCAAGGATCTCTTTTTCCAGGACCCTATCCCTTATTAAATGAAGTTTCCGAACAAGTCACTCGACTTCTTCCATGTGCGGATAATGTGATTTATCAAAGTACTGGTACAGAATCGAATATGCTCAACTTTCGTTTAGCTCGAGCATATACGGGAAAAGATAAAATCATTAAATTTGAAGGACATTATCATGGCTGGTCTGATGAAGAGCTTATTAGTGTTCGTCAAGATTCTCTCTCGATGATGGGACCACGAAATAATCCTTGGAAGACACGTGTAAGTGCAGGTCAACCAGAAAAATCTGCTAGTGATATGATTATTCTTCCTTGGAATGATCTTGATATTGTTGATAGAACTGTGAAAAGATATGGAGATGAAATAGCGGCTATAATCACAGAGCCAATTATGTGCAATTCTGAACTCACCTTCCCTAAATCAGGTTATCTTGAAGGTCTACGAGAAATAACTGAAGAAAATAATATTATATATATATTTGATGAGGTCATTACTGGATTTCGTCTTTCTCTAGGAGGAGCACAGCAATATTATAATGTTACTCCTGATCTATGTACTTTTGGAAAAGCAGTAGCAGGAGGATTTCCCCTCGCAGGTGTTGCAGGAAAACGTGAAATCATGGAAACAGAAGTTCAGCATGCAGGAACATTTAATGCAAATCCAATAGTTATAGCAGCATGTGGTGCTACTTTAACAGAATTAGAAAAACCAGGAACTTATGATAGAATGAGTAAACTCATGAAACAAGTTACAAAAGGAATATCCGATATAGCTGATAAAAAAGGAATTACCCTATTCTGCCATGGAGAAGGGGCGCTTTGGCAACTTGCATTTGGAATCAATAAAGGTTTAACTGATTACAGAGATAGTTTTAGTATAGATAAAAAAGCTTACCAACATTTTAGAATGGAGAGCCTCAAAGAAGGCATTAAATATTTACCCCATAGAGGAAGAATGTATATGTCAACCGCCCACACTGATGACGATATTGAAAAAACACTATCTGCATTTCAAAATGTCAGTAATACTCTATTCTAAAAAAACTAAAAATTAAAGAACACAAATGTAATTTGAATAAGCCTTAACCATTTATGGGTAAGATTTCATATAAAAAATGAAGTTACTTCAAGTATTGAAAAACAAAGGAAATAGATAAGATGATTGTTGGAATTCCAAAAGAGATTAAGAATCAGGAATACCGAGTTGGTGCAACTCCTTCAGGAGTTAAGGAATTTAGTAAAGCAGGGAATAAGGTGTTAGTAACTAAAGGAGCAGGTATTGGAAGCGGTTTTCTAGACTATGAGTATGTTAAAGCAGGTGCTAAACTTGTAGATTCAAATAGAAAGCTTTACTCTCAATCAGATATGTTCTACAAGATAAAGGAACCTTTAGAAGAGGAATATGACTTGTTACGTAAAGGTCAGATTGGATTTACCTATTATCATTTCTCATCAAATGAGATGCTCACTAAAGCTATTATCAACTCCGGAATCGTCGCTATAGCTTATGAGACTATTGAGTTGGAGGATGGACGTCTTCCCTTACTTGAGCCGATGAGTGAAGTAGCTGGAAGAATCGCTGCTCTTATGGGCGCCTTCTACCTCGCAAAACCTTATGGAGGTCGGGGAGTACTTATCAGCGGTATACCCGGTGTTGCACCAGCTAAAACGGTTATCCTAGGAGGAGGCACCGTTGGAATGAACGCAGCAAAGATTGCAGCGGGAATGGGTTCTGAGGTAATAATTCTTCAAAGGGGAGAAAAAAAGATGCGATATCTCAGTAATATTTTACCTCCTAACGTAACGATAGTAAAGTTCAACGCTGAAAATCTCAGAATATATATTGGGGAAGCGGATATTCTGATAAGTGGAATTCTGATACCAGGAGCGAAACCTCCTAAGGTGATAACGAGAACATTACTGAAAAAAATGAAGAAAGGTGCTGTATTCGTTGATGTATCTGTTGATCAGGGTGGAGTAGCTGAAACAACAAAACCTACTTACCATGACAATCCTATTTTTGAAGAGGAAGGAGTAATACACTATTGTGTAGCGAATATGCCCGGGGCTTTCCCACGAACATCCACTCTTGCTATAACAAATAATACATTACCTTACGCATTAAAAATTGCTAATAAAGGCTATAAACAAGCTTTGCTAGAAGATAAAGCGCTATTGAAAGGCTTGAATGTAATAGATGGAAAAATAACAAATAAAGGTATAGCAGAAGCCTTTAACCTGAAATATTACAATCCTGAAATATTACTTACTGAAACATGAAAATCGATTAAATAGGACTATACCAAATACATTAAAGTTCATTTATATGTTCGGAAAATCCAAAGATATGAACCAAGAATTAACATTAACAATAATAACGTTTAATATACTTATTTCTTATTTTGCGTTGTTGATCGTGTTGAACCAGTTGATATTCCACCATCAACTAGGATTGTCTGTCCAGTTATGTATTCACTTGAATCGGAAGCTAAGAAGACAACAAGTCCATCTAGATCGTGTGGTTGACCTGGTCTTCTCAGAGGAATACGATCAATAAGATAATCTACCCATTCTTTATCTTCATATAAAGCAATAGTTTGATTCGTTTTGAACCATCCTGGAGCTAAACAATTAACGGTGATTCCATATGGACCCCAATCATCAGCTAAACTCATTGTGAGCTGTTTTACTCCTCCCCGACTAGCAGTGTAAGGAGCAATCCCTGCATACCCAAAGATACAAGTTACAGAACCAATGTTAATTATCCGACCATATTCTTGTGGAATCATTTTTTTAGCAACAGCTTGAGAAACAAAAAAAGTTCCTTTCAAGTTTGTATCTAAGACGATATCCCAATCATTCCACGTTATATCAATGGAGGGTTTACGAATATTGCATCCTGCATTATTCACTAAAATATCAATTTTACCAAAATATTGAAAAGCATCTTCAACCATCCTTTGGATACTATTAAAATTGCATACATCTAGCTCTAAAGGTAATACCTTATGATTATTTTTTTCGATCTCTTCTTTGAACATAGTGAGCGACTCAAGCCGTCTACTCGTTATAACTAAATCAGCACCAGCACGAGATAATGCTCGACTAAAATATTGTCCAAGACCACGACTAGCCCCTGTCACAACTGCAACTTTTCCAGATAAATTATAAAAATTATTGTTCATAATTATTCATTACTCTTTAACTGTATTATTACTAAAAAAATACGTTTCAAAGATATATATTAATTTAATAATAAAATATCTTCTATGTCATTTCGATGTAGCAAACTAGCTAATATAAACAGTTTTATTTATCATTTCAAATATAGATTAAAGAAGATGGTTAGACAAATTAAACTCTTTACAGTTACGCCTAACGAACGAAAGAGGAATCTATGCTCACTATGTCGTGGACATAAAAAACTTTGTAATAGACAGATCTGCCCATTAATTACTAAAGCTTTGACCATGATTAAATTAGAGAAAAAGATCTCAAATAAGGAAATCTATGGATCTTCACCCCCCGCTATCTTAGTAGGATCCTGGAATTATCCCAAAGTTTTTACCGGCCCATTAGTTCCTCCAATCACGAGTATAGATACTTCTATTATGGATTCACCAGAATTATGGTTGAATAAATCATTTGAAGAAATCCTTCAATATCGATATACATTGATTAGAGGAAAGAGCGTAATAGATGTTGATGATGCAAAGAATCCAAACAGACTTTTATCTACATTCCAAGAAGGAGTTATGGCTTCCAAGCCTGTAGATACGGAGATCATATTAACGAAAAAACCTCACTTCTCAATTGCTTTTTCTCCTCGTGAACCTCCATTTGGCCCATCTGCGCCTATTGAACGAACAACATTAACTGAAAATCCAACTATTCCAAAAAAAGTAGATGATGTAGTTTCTGATACTGATTTAAAAGCTGATTATGGAGTATTCAAACTTTATCAAGCACATATCCCATACCGCCAGATCATAAGATTATTCTCCATGGGCCTTTTAGGAATTAAGAAACAGCGAAAACTAGTACCCACCGAGTGGAGTATCACAGCTATTGACGACATTGTAGGAAGATCTCTCCATAGAGAGATTTTAGATTACCCTTGGATAAATGAATTCCAAATTTTTGGGCATCAAGCATTAGGAAATAATGTACAAGTTTTGTTAATTCCAAATTCTTGGATGTTTGAAGCCTTAGAGGTATGGTTTACCTCCACAAATCCTCATCCAATAAATAATTATGAATTGGTATGGGGTCGCCGTAGTTATGCAAAGGAATTAGCAGGTGCTTACTACGCAGCACGTTTGCCCGTATTGGAATATTTGAAAAAAATTAGAAGACAAGCAGCAGCAATAGTACTCTTGGAAGTGTATCCAGAGTGGATTCCAATTGGAATTTGGAGATTTCGCGAAATTTGTCGAGAAGCTTTCAGAAAGCACCCAATAAACTATAACACATTTGAAGAAAGTAAGGATGAATTACAAAAGCGAGTAAAGCTTCCAATAGAGAAATGGTTTGAAAAAAGTAAAATCTTAAAGTGTTACCATACTCAAACGAGCATTTTTCAGTTTATTAACTGAAGCTAGCTATATATTAGCTTTATGAGGTTTAATACCAGTATCTTCTTCGTCTCCTTCTAGGATGATCTTTTTTCCATTCAAGGTATTGTTTATGTCTTTCATTTGCTCCGTTATTACATTCTTTACAGACGCCTAACGCGGGATTTTCAAACTCTTCGTCTTCCTTTTTTTCTTTGCACCAAATACATTTTGTTGTCAAAAGCTCATTTCCTCATGCTATTATATGATTAATCATTAATAAGTGTACTTCAATATTTATGATTTTACTTTTTCTATTTATTGGAATAAATGTTATCATTTACATTGAAAGAGAATAAACATTAAAAATTACATAATAATTTTATTACAAAATTATATACATATTAAAATATAAAGGTGATTATAATTTTGGTTATACAAATTATTACTAAATTGAGTGTAGCTAAGAGAAAAGGAAAAGGCATTATTTATAGATCGCCACGTATATATCTTTCAACAAAGCTTACAGATGATTCAAATTTTCCCTTCAAAGAAGGAGACATTTTAAGAATTAGAAATGTAAACAAGCGATTAATTATAGAAAAATATATCATGCGTAAAAAAATTCCAAAAAAACGAAAAAACAGTATCAATTCTAAAAACCGAATTAAAAAAAACAATCCAATAAAATGAATTACTAATAAAAAAAAGATTTATCAATTAATTGATACTAATCATTATTCCTTTAAATCAGCCAAGTAATTTAAGGAGATTCTCGTTTAGACAATAAATTTTATTGAAGGTAAGTATGTAATATTCTAATGAGTAAATAGCTAAACTATTCCTAACTAAGTATTTACCTAATTTACAATTATTTTTTAAGCTTCAATAAAAAGATATCAAAAAATCTATAAAAAAATACTATCCAAAACCAATTTTAATTAAAATTAATAACATATTTTTTATGATAACTTGGAATTACTATGAATATTAAATGAGTAAATTTTTAATTGATATGTTCTAAATTATTTGATTCTTTGAAATTTTGGAAAAACAGTATCAATTCTAAAAATCGAATTAAATGCTTTCAGAAGTTAAGAAAGATCTACGATTTTACACTGTACTAGCAATTTTACGTGAAGCCTGAGCAATAGCAGTACCCACATCAGAAGTTGTTACCGAACCACCTAAATCAACTGTTTTATTTTTGCCTTTCTGCAAAACCTCTTTTACTGCTTCCTCAATAACTTGAGCAGCTTTTTCTTCTCCTAAATGATCCATCATAAGACTAGAAGATAATATAGCTGCAATAGGGTTTGCTTTGTTCATCCCTCTATATTTAGGAGCTGAACCATGTATTGGTTCAAACATTGAAGTACCATTAGGATTAATGTTAGCACCTGCAGCTACACCCAAGCCACCTTGAATCATAGCTCCTAAATCAGTAATAATATCACCAAACATATTAGGAGTTACGACTATTTGAAACCATTCAGGATTTTTAATAAACCACATTGTAATAGCATCTACATAAGTAAACTCTGTTTGTATATCTTTATAATGAGAACTTATCTCTTTGAATATTCTCCTCCATAAACTATACACTTCTGTTAGAACGTTAACTTTATCTACGCTTGTTACCTTAGTTCGGTTTTGCCGTTGACATCGATCAAAAGCATACTTAATTATGCGTTTAGTCCCTTCTTTACTTATCATCATAAGTTGGTATGCTATCTCATCATGATCTGAATCGATATCCATTCCAAACTTAATATTATATAATTGTCTTTTTAACAAATGATCAAAATGGTGAAAACCCTTACTCACTTTATTTCCTAAACTAATATACATATCTTCAGTATTTTCTCTAACTACTTCAAAGTTGATATCTAAAGGCCCTTTATTTTTTAGAGGCGTTTCGACTCCATAATATAATTTAATAGGTCTCAGATTAATATACTCATCAAAATAGAATCGGAGAGATAATAAAATACCTCTCTCCAATATTCCTGGAGGGCATCTTGGATCACCTAATGCACCCAAATATATAGCAGCATATTTTGAAAGATCTTTTAAATCATCTTCAGATATCAGTTTCCCAGTATTAAGATAATACTCAGCTCCATATGGTAATGAAATCCAATCTACTTCAAAAGATAAGATTTCAGAAACAGCTTCAACAACCTTTTTTCCTTCTTCAGTTACTTCAGGCCCAATACCATCACCAGCAAGAACAGGTATAGAATATTTAACCATACGATAGCCCCAAACTACATGAGAGATATCTATTCATTTAAAGGTATAGATCAATTTAGAACATCACTCAGTAATTAAGAAAATTATCTATCTTTTACTATTATTTCTTTATACATTTATTCTTTTTATAGAGAAAGAGGAATTATTCGCTATGATATAAATCAATTTAGACGTTATCAACTCTCCATAAAAAATAGTATAAACTGTTTTTTTAGAAAAAATGTAATAACCATTAACAGCTATGACATTAGCGAGTTCATTATGATTACCTATTTTGAAGCATAAAAGGTAGGGATATTTAGTAAAAAGCAGCTATGATAAGCAATATTTTTACAGTAAAAGGTGTTTTATTGATCATCTTCACTAGAACCCTAAAATTGCGGAAATTAACATGTTCATGCTCATTTACGAATTTCCGCAATTTTTCACCTTAGTCTTATATATATAAGAATAGAAGCTATTGTGCGGTAAATACCCTAGGGTATTTAATACTCAAATAAATAGTTGTTTTTCACTCATGGAAATTTAAATGAATATGTCTAACACTAATTGAAACAATTTTATACGATTATTTTATCAGAAAGGATTTGATTACTTTCTGATAAAGATATTCATTCAAATACTTTATGACACTCAATACAAATGAACGAGGAAGAATCAATAGTGAGGATAATAACTGCCCCACAAAAAGATGAAGAAGTTGGTCCTCCAATAAAGATTGAAAATAATATGATAAAGAAAAATTACTGTAAATATTTGATAGATGAATCAAAGTATGAGGGAGAAGCTAGTATCCTTTTTTTTCCTTTATGTGAATCTCATATAATTGATTTTTTAAAAGAAATGAATCTACGAAAAATTTCTGTAACGATATCGGGTGGTAGAACTGGGATAGTTGGTGGTGCGGTTCCCCAAGGAGGGGCTCTCCTTTCTCTTGAAAAAATGAATAAAATATTAGATGTAAACAGAACAGATATAAATTGGATGATAACAGTTCAACCAGGACTATTATTGACTGAATTTAGAAAAGCTCTAGAAAAGACTCAATTAACTCAATACATAACAAATTCACTACAAAATTCTAAAAGTATACATCGTTTTTTAGATGAATCTGAAAATTGGATTTACGCTCCTGATCCAACAGAAGAAACCGCTTCAATTGGTGGTACAGTCGCTACGGATGCTTCTGGCGGTAAAAGTTATCGTTATGGATCAACTCGAATGTATATAGAGAGAATTAGAGTAGTCTTGACCAATGGTGATGTTCTGGATATTACAAGAGGAAAATATCTTATAAATGATGGTAGAATAACTATTATTGGAAGTGAAGTTAAAGAAATCCTCCTTCCGAATATTCCATTGCCAAAAATAAAAAATACAGCAGGATATATGTGTACAAAAAATATGGATCTAATAGATCTTTTTATTGGTTCTGAAGGAACACTCGGTGTTATCTCTGAAGTTACACTAAAACTTATTAAAAAACCTGGTAACATTGGAACTCTTATAAGCTATTTCAATTCGGAAGATAATGCTATTACATTCGCCTCATTATTGAATGAGGATACACATATTCTTTCTACTGAATTTTTTGATAGTAATTCTCTGAGTTTATTAAAGGATGATGCTGAACTAACTATAAAAGAAAATTATGCAGCAGCTATACTTACCGATTTTTTTTATAAAAATGATTTAGATTTAGAGCATACTGGTAATAGATTAGAAAATAAACTTAACTCATGTAAATCAAATTTAGGAAATACTTCTCTAGGTATTAGTGAAAGCGAAATCGAAAAAATTCATAATATTCGACATAAACTACCCGAACGTATTAATAAAGAAATAGCACAAATTAAAAAGAAATATTCCAGTGTTCATAAAATAGGAACTGATACAGCTGTTCCACAATCATCATTTAAAAAATTGCTAAATAATTATCATTCAGCGTTAAAAAAAAGTCAATTACTATTTGTGATATTCGGTCATATCGGAGAAAGCCATATTCATGTTAACATAATACCTAAAAATATATACGAATTTCAGAAAGGTAAAGAATTATCACTTAAACTTGCTAATATGGCAATAAAATTAGGAGGAACTGGTTCTGCTGAACATGGAATTGGTAAACTGAAAAGAAATCTGTTACCCTTAATGTTTACTAAAGAGCAAATAAAATCAATGGTAACAATAAAGAAATTATTCGATCCTAATGATATTCTTTCTAGAGGAAATATGTTTTCCAGAGTATAAACTGATAAATTTTAGCTGGTTGACAGATATTTCGATTTTTAGAATTGATACTGTTTTTACGTTTTTTCGAAGAAAAATTTTTTTAATCTTGGATGTTGTTATTTTATCTATTTTTTCCATGTAAATAAACTGATATATATACTAATCAGTAATTACATAATTAAATTTATAATATTTTGTTTATGTAATTATTTAATAATTTAAATTTTTTTCAAAATAAAATTAAAAATAAACTAATATTACAATTTTTAGAAATTCAAAAATTAGATTAAATAATATAAGATCGAAGTAATTACTCAGCGCTAGTAAAATTCATATTACTAACAAGAAGATACGGTGAAAGGCTAGGAACTTCCGCATCCCATCTTTTAATCCATTTACGATACGTCGTTGTTTTTGTAATAGAAGTTAACAATTTTATCATATTATCACTTATTCTTAATCCTTTGATACTAGTGAGGTCCCCTTTTTTTATTAAAAATAATCCGTCACGTGGTATCGATGAAAAATCTCCTGTTAAATAGTTTTGAAATCGAGTATACCAATTATTTGTAACAAATATACCATTTTCAACTTCTGAAAGCAACTCTTCTAATGAATATTTTCCTGAATTTAAAATTAAGCTTTGAGGAATTGGTAGTGTACCGACTGGGGGTGCAATGAAAGCATTGCCTGTTACTTCGCTTTTCATTTTTGCAGCAGTATATGATGAATGCAGATAACGGACCAATATTCCTTCATCAATTAACAGAACTTCTTTCGTAGGAACTCCTTCGTCATCAAATAAATGATTACTTGGTGAACCAGGAAAACGCAGATTTTCAGAGCACGTAATGTTTTGGGATGCTACTTTTTTATTTAGTTTATCAGTAAAAAATGAGAAACCCGTATCTACATAATACGCAGAGCAAGCTTCTCCAACGCTAGCAATAAAATTTGCAACAGTATTAGGATGCAGTATTGCATCGTATCTTCCCTCTTTAATATGTTGAGGTTTCTTTGCTTTTACTGCTATTGAACCTGCTTCTTTACCTACTGCTTCTGGATTGAAATTAATAATGTTTGATGAACAGTAATTATCTTCTCCACTTGCATTTTTATCTGCAAATGCCCGTATATTAAACTCAAATTGAGTACTCTTTTCTATACCTTCACAACTGCTAGTGTTCACTACATATCTTGTGGTATCACGTGTAGTAAGTACACCTGATGCTCGTACTGCTCCTTCACTGAGTGAGGCATTTATAGAAGCTTCAATCCAATCAAGTAAAACATCTTCACTTGATAATACATTTTTATCGTACATTCCTTCTATCGCAGTATAATCAAATGGTCCTTCAGGAAATGTAAATCGTATTGGTGATGGCTGGCTATACATAAAAGTTGTTACTAATCTATTAATAACATTCTTATTCGATTCTAAATCGTTGTTATCGATAATAGCAGTGGCTCTTTTATTATTTTTAAGGATATAAATTGAAGTGATTATATCTCTCCAAAATTTTGAGACGGTAACATAATTATTACTAAATCTAATCATACGATTCCTTGTATCAGAAATTGATAAGCATCCTTGATCAATTTTTTGGGTGCGAGAGAGGCTCGTCAACAATGATTTGCCATCTGAGATAGAAAATACCATTTCTCATCTACCTTTTAGTGATCTTTATTTTACCTAAGCGTATCTGGGGACCACCATGCCATACAGGCGCACCTTGCATAGGATCACCTTTACCACATGTTGCTGCTTCAAACGTTAAATCTTTTGAAACGGCGTTAATACTTGAAAATAATTTTTTTGTTGTTGTCTCTAGTATTGGATTCATGATACGTTCTTTTATTTCACCTTTTACTATGTGATACGAGTCCAACCCTACATAGCGTTGGTTCCATCGCATATCATCAATATTCCAT
>CAZAXO010000045.1:0-12822 GCA_964489085.1 uncultured Candidatus Bathyarchaeia archaeon | reverse complement strand
CAATAGTAGCAGCCATATCAATCATTCGTGGTGCTTTAACAAAATCCGATACCATCATCAAACTCCCTTCAAACGATCCATTAACTGCAACTGCAATTTTAGAGACTATGAAAAAGGTAGATCCGAATCATCCAGTTGTAAAGCATATTTCAGCGATATACTGGAAAGGAGGAAATCAAGATTTTGAAAAAAGATTGGTAAATCCTTATAATCTTGAAAAAATCATAGCTTGGGGTGGCCATAACTCTATCAGGAATATAAAGAAGTTAGTTGGCCCAGGAATTGATCTAATTACTTTGGATCCGAAGTTTAGTGTTTCCATCATTGGGGAAGAAGCATTTGTTTCAGAAGAAACTATGGAATTAGCAGCCTTTCTTGCCGCTAAAGATTCTGCAGCCTTCAATCAAGAGGCTTGTGTCACTTCTAGAACCCACTTTGTGAGAACAACCCCTGAAAAAGCAGCTATTTATTCGAAATATCTCTACAAATTCATGCAAGAACAGGATCCATCTTTTAGTACCCGTCCAAAATCTTTTCCAGATAGTCTGAAGGAAGATATTGACTCTTTGAGGTTTATGGAAGGATTATTCGAAGTGGTTGGAGGAGAAGATGGAGAAGGTGCAGTGATAACCAGTTTGGCTGGAGAACCGGTAGAATTCTTTCCATCATGTAAAACAGTCAATGTTATACCATTTGATACTTATGATGAAGTGCTAGAACAAATAACTATTGCTACACAAACTGTTGGAATTTATCCTGAAAGTTTAAAGGATAAAATAATGAGTCAATTGGTATCAAGAGGAGTCCAACGCTTTGTATCACTTGGAAGAGCTGCTGCTCTAAATATAGGGCTTCCTCATGATGCAATACAGCCAATACGCCGCGCTTGCAAATGGATAGTTAATGAAATCAGTCCCGTGAATTGAGATATCTTTAATTTCTCAATGTTCTGTTTTTTACTTTTTTTCTTAGATTTTTAAAGACTAAATCAAAATACTCAGTGGAGATTAGCTTGAGCGACGCCTTTACATCCTGGTTAAATGTGATCCTAGGACCTCTAGTTGACGCATATGGGACAATGTTAGTTGGCTTTCCGCTCAACATTCTCTCATATATTGTGTCAGCCGTACTACTAGCGCTTTTCATGCAGGTATTATTTGCGATACTGCCACCTTTAAGAGCAATAGTAGATACTATAATGGTTCCATTTAGAATAATCCATATATGGTTACATATTCAGGCTGCACGTGATGTTATCGAAAAGAGAAACTTGTCTGGTGATAGAAAGAATTTTTCTTTGTCATTCGTATCATTTTTTAGCACTGGCTTTGGAACAAAATCCGAACAATCGGCTATCGCCTTAAACGGATTATGTTCACCAAAAGAAGCATCAAAAATAGCTAATGCCCCTCTCAAAGGAACATTGGTCTTACTAGTGATGCTTACATTGTTAACTCCCCTACTAAGAACTACTTTTATTGGAAAACTCATTCATCTGTATATCTTTATAGGAGTAGTGACAACTTCGTTTCCTTCAGGTTCAGATTACAAGTATACCTACAATATGTTACTTATGAACTCACGGATTAACTTCAATTGGCTACTGTTGCCTGTTGGTGGTTTCTCCTCTACCTTCATTGTGATCCTGGCTCTGACAGAAAATGTGATTTTTGCTTTATTGTGGGGGATTGCGGCTACATCATTATTCACTTGGGCTTTATTGATGGAAAATGTTAGGAAAACAGAATTAAAAGATCGATATACAAGTAATGAAATTTTAAGTAATTGTTCTACTGCTGAAGAAATAATAGAAACTGATCATACTGATACAAGCACTCCTAATTCATCTGCATATTTTATTCAGATGGAAAAGGATTCTTATCAATAATCTACTAATTCTTCAATAATCCTATCTTTCTATCTCATCCTTATAAGCAGTTTCTCAATGGTTAATGACCAACCTCGGCCGGGTGAAGTCTATGAGTACTAAAGCTACATTGCGTTACATCATGATTCCTATAATGATTGCGGTTAGTAACCTTATAGTGTATACCATATCCCCAGGTAATATACTAGCATCGTTGGTACTCAGTTCAATATCTATTCTAATACTTGCACCATCTCAAAGCACAGAAGTGGATACTAAATCAAATATAGAAGATAGTTTAACTTTTGAAGAGATGTCAAAATCATTTGATTACGATGATATGAGTTTTGAAGAACAAAGTCTCCATGCAGTCATGGGTAACGTGTTTGAAACAATGGCTCAGAACGCTGGACAAGATATGTATTCTAATGACATAACAGGAACTGAAGATTCATATCAGCAAGATAATGAAAATGATTTAGTATCTGATCAAGAAGTTATAGCTGAAAACTATTCTGAATCTAATTTATCATCCTCATTTGCTGATAAAACAGAAAATGTGAGATTAGAAGTGAGTCCAGATGGAAAACTTCATTATGTTTTTTATGAAGAAGAAATACATCCTGATATCGATTCTAATGCAATAAAATCATTATCAGATCGTGTAGAGGGGATTTTATTCCTTTATACTTCAAAAATGAGTACAATTGCCAATAAAGACAATCAAATGCTCTTTTCAATACTAATAGATCACTTAGACAAGATGAAAGTAATCTTTAATGTAATCAGTGGTAAGCAAGAACTAGAAATGGCTATTAGTATGTGGGAAAACGTTGAAAATTTGATAAAAAGTTGGTTAAATGAAAATAGAGGAATTATAAACGCTAATAAGCCATATGAATCAATTAAAAGAATTATTAGAGGAGTACAGCTTCCCGTTACAGAAGAACTACAATACAACCAATTGAGTAATTACCTGGGAAAAATGGCATCTATAGTTCGATTTCTAGATAGTGCATGCAATTATCAATGGTTAATGGAATTATACAATGTCGCAACCTCTATAAGGGCAATGTTCACAGATTATGATATAGAATCGCTAAAAGCTATCAAAATTGAAGTTGTATGCCTTTTAGGGAATTTGATTGGTTATTTACTTGATTCCAATGTTAAAGAGGAATTAAATTTTGAAAAAATTCATGAAATATAAAAATTATGATAAATGGGGGCATAAAATTGAGTATAACTAAAAAAGTACTGGTTTTGTTCCTGATAACAAGTTTTTTCGTTACTGGAACTGATTTTAGAGTGAACCCTGTAATTAGTGCAGGACCACCTCTTCAAACTAGTATTTCTGCTTGGCCTAAAAGTTACTATTATCTGGAAAACGATAATATAGAAATAGAAGTTAGTATCTGGGATGAAAACGGCCAAGCAGTAGAAACTGGGAATATCACTGTAACTGACCTAAACAGCACTTCTAAAGGTTCTTTCCTAGTTTCTAGCCAAGTAACAAATGTTAGCCTTTCTGCAATTACTAATGGACTAGTTGGTGTTCATTTATTCGAATTAAAATATGAGGATCCTTCAGAAAGCTATTTATCAGTAATTAAAACAATAGAACTAGTGATAGGTAGGAGTATAAATCCAGGTACAACTCCAATGATTATTGAAATGGATTATCTTGCTTATAGTGTTATTAAAGGACAAGAAATCACTATAACAGGTAATTTGACTAGCGATCACCCAACGTTTCCATACTTCTATATTGATCCTGAATCAGCCTACTTATCGATTGAGGCAAACATTGAAGGCGATTGGAAAGTAATAGATACAATTTACTTGACTCTAGGGATTGTTACAATCTATGACTTCAGTTTTTCGGTAGTTTTTCCGTATTGGTTAACTACTGGGGTAATCAATTCACGTTGTGTTTTTTCAGGTACGTCAGAATCAAATCTAGCTGCTCAAACACTTGATTTCAATATTAATCTACTTGCTAGTGAAAAGTCATTGATACTATTACCTCAAGACAATACTGTAGAAAGAGAAAATCTTACTGAAAGTCATAACCTCTTAGTAGATATGCAAGTACCGGGATTTGATGATTCACCCATCGAAATAGACGTGGATCTTCTAACAACTGATGAAACATTCGTGAAAAGCCTGATTATCGATCAACCAGTCCCTAGCTATATCAGTCAACTTGCTATCGGTTTTTCGAATGATATTCCTGTAGGTACCTACATCCTGTTATTCAACCTTGTTGATTCCAGTAATCAGATAATTCTCTCATCTGATAACTTTACAATAGATTTGGTTGATGATTTAGTGATTGATAACTTTTACTGGGATGTAGAAAATCAAATAGTATCTCCAGGACAATTATTTCAAGGACACCTAGTATCAAGAGAAGAAGATACTTTTATAGGTACTCAAACCGATTTAGAAATACAAATTCAGGGAAATACAGTATTTACTGGAACTTCTGATAATACTGGTTATATTGATTTTTCTGGAACTATTCCAGGAAATTACAATAGTGGATACTATGATATCGTCTTCACAGTAAGTTCAGGATCTAGTCCTTACTATAAATCAGTAAGTAAAACAATTCAAGTTATCATACCTGAACAAACAAGTATTTCACATCAAGAGAGTAATTCTCTTGTTAGAAACGGAGTATCATCTTTTAGTGCCACTGTTATCGATGAAGGAAGCATTCCAGTTGGAACTGGAACACTATCATTGAGTAAAAATGGAACATTACTCCATCAATCAACAACTGGCACAGCAAACTATGATTATACAGTTCCACAAGATGCTCCAAGAGGAATTAATACATTTACTTGGACTTACATAGGAAATGGTTACTATAATGATAGTTCAATAAATATCCCAATAACTATATCTTCAAAACCTTCATTTACTGATCTTAGTTCAAGCATATCTGATTTAGTAATTGGAGAATCAATAGAAATTAAAGGAAAATTGATTGAAGAAACTAATGATCCAGTAAAAGGTGAAACAATAGATGTTAAGCAAACGGATAACTGGGGAATTGAATCAGAATTCACCCTATTAACTGACGATAATGGATGGTTTAGCATCAATTTTACCCCTCAACTTGATGATATAGGTACTTATTTCTTTTCAATAGAATACAAGGGTAACTCAAACGAATATTATCTTCCAGTTGATGGTTTAGTTGTTTTTGAAGTTAGCATTAGTCCAGCTATCTCCCTTCAGATCAATGAACCGATCATTGCGGGAGAAAATTCTGCATTGATTTTCCAGGGAGAACCGGACCAAGATGTCAATCTAGAGATTTTCGTAGATGGTGCATGGACTGAACTCGCAACATTCACACTAGATTCTGATGGAAACCATCAATTTGATTGGATTCCTGATACTAATCTTAGAGGTGATGTTTTAGTAAAAACAATTTATTCTAGTGGACAAGGTGAATCAATATTCACTATTACAGTGAATGTTAGACCAGAATTAACTTTAAGCATACTTAATTCATCTTTTTTCACTGGTGAAGATATAAAAATTCAAGTAACTAGTGATGAAAGTCATAGTATATGGTTAGATGGGCAATTATGGCAGAACAATCTTTCAAGTGGTTCAAGACAATTTACAATTGTTTTTGACGTTCCTGGTGATCATAATATAGTTGTAAAAGCTATTGGTGATAATATAATCGAAACAAATGTTTCTAAATCGATACAAATCAGAGAATATTACACTGTTACCGCTGATTTTCCAGAAAGAGCACAAAAAGGTGTGACTTTTCACGTGGATTTCACTATCGAAAACAGTCAGGATCCTCTAGAAGGGTTCACTGTAGAACTGT
Organism: uncultured Candidatus Bathyarchaeia archaeon; assembly: GCA_964489085.1. GTDB lineage: Archaea > Thermoproteota > Bathyarchaeia > 40CM-2-53-6 > DTGE01 > CAZAXO01. Next base: position 7,096 of record CAZAXO010000045.1, on the reverse strand, counting down.
TTCTCAACAATACACTGGTGGGATCTACAGTTACTTCACAATACGGAACGGGAAGTATTGATATTTCACCAATAATCGGTGAATATCCTGTAAAAATTGTAGTTACTCCTTTTGATAGTAATATTCATCTATCAAAAGAATTAGAACTTGGTAATATTGTAATATACAGTGTTCCTACAATAGAAATTCAGGATATAGCACCTATAAAGGATAAACCAGTCGATATAGAAATAAAAGTGTTGGATGGTGAAAATCCTGTTGAAAATGATACTATTAGCCTTTATCTCGAAAGTTTAGACGGTAATACCAGTTATCTCATAGATAGTAACGTTACTAACAGCGAAGGAATTGCAACAATAACCTGGAACGTGATGGAAGAACCGGATGATTATTACTTGAAGGCAAAAAATACCGGCAATGAATTCTTAGAATCCATTATTACGTCAAAGATGGTCCATGTTTTGAATCCTGGACCTCAAATAATGCTTGCATCGATAACAGAAGTTAACAGAGATCAGAATATTTTCAGTGTCACAGCTTTAGTAGAATTTCCCAGTGGTTCTGGACAAGTGTACCTTTGTTCAGTAGACAAAGAAGAATTAGGAGAACTTCAAGTTGAAGAATCTATTTGGATAACTAATATCCAGTTAGAAAAAGGTACTCATAGTTTTTGGCTTAAAGCTGTCGATAATCAAGGTGTAGAAGCTTGGTATGACTTAGGTAGCGTTGATGCCTTGAATAATTTAACTACAGGACCAGAAACAGGAGGATCAGGAGATTCAGGCGCAAACAAGATGCAAGATGCCATTCGTGACACGCTGATCTCGGTAATCCTGATGACTCCTGCCGCGGGTGTCGTCGTCTATAGAAGGAGAAATGCACGAAAACAGGAGGTAAAATAGGAATGCAGTATCCAGGACAGTTTCCACCGGCTGATGAATATTAATCCAAATAGCAATATAGCTGTATAGTACTCATATTGCTTTTTTAATATTTTTTTCTTTTTCCCGATTTTTAACGAGAGAAATGTCCTTATAATCGTTTATTTTTTGATTTCTGAGAATTTCTGGTGCAATTTAGTTTCAAAAGGGCGCCCCCCTTCGTTTTTTTGGGTTGTTTCTAGGGTGATATTAGCGCCATACCTAGCTAGGTTTTTATTATATGATACGAGAAGTATGGTACTATCGCTGATTGTTCAGGAGCGAGGGCAATAATGCGAGATAAAAGAAGGATAACCATAAAGAGCAAGTTATCCGGAGAAGATGACTTTTATCAGTATCAAAATCGTGAGATACTGTCTTTTACCGGGTCCATGTTAGATGAAACTCCAGAAACCCAAAGGATAGCAAAATTACACAAAATGATCACTTTACAAGAAACCAATTACCAAAAGAAACGTCGATTCATAGAAAAAGTAGGAATTCTTTCACAGTGGTTTGAAATAAATCTTCTAGATCGTGTATCCTTACTTCTAGAAGAGAATATGGATAGAAAAGAAAATTCTGAGGAGGAGGAAGTCAAAAAAATATTGGCGTATGTAGATGTTATGTTACGTCTAGATGGAGATACTATACGCTGGAAAACCATGTACGAAATGAATGACTACTTTGGATTCAGAATAACCAGAAAAAGTTTGTTCAAATACAGAATAGAAGCTCAAAGAGCTCTTTTTTGCAAATACGGAAAGGAGAAAGTGCTGGAAAAACTGAGAAAAGGGCCAACTCTTCTCATGAAAAGGTTGATAGTTGAGTACCTAATCAGTGACCCCGATCTCAAAGAAGGAACCAATGATCAAAGATTATCGATAAAAGCAGGTTGTTTCCATATTATCACTGGAATAACTAATCTACGTTATGTACCACGTGATTATGAGATTTATTCGTACGCTATTTATTCTATAGTCAAGAAAGGATTAACAGAAAAAGCTGGAGAATACATTTTTCCTGTAGATGATCAATTAATGAGGAGAGCAATTTCTAATGCAGCTTATAACATTAGAATAAAAATAATTAAAAGAATATGGAAATTAGAATCACAGAAAAATGTGATGAACAATCCTCAGGGAATATCTATGGCATCTTTCCTTTAAAAGTCGTGTTTTAATGGAGGTTGATTGATGATGTCAAAGCTAGTTTTTGATAGTCCAGGTGTAGTCGACCTGGCGGATCCTGAGGTTGATTCCTGTCAAGTTCACGATTCTACACTTACCATCTTTAAACAATCCGAATATGGCCCAACAGGACTAGGTGATGATTACCTTCCCTTTGTATCAGAGGATTCTAACCCTGAAAGTACACTATACAGGATAGCAAGTTATTTTGGAGTGGCAATCGGACAGGGATCATACTACCATACAGGTCTTTTCGGTCCATTACCTGTAATAGGATCCAATTATAATGCAATAATCTTCACAGCCATTGTCAAGGATGACAAGACTTTTGATGAAAGGATGAAGGGATGGAACTATCTCATGGGATGCTTCTTCTTTCACAAGTCTTTATTACCGATCATTAACGATAAGAGAGAATTAATAGAAGTCTTATTCGAAAGTTTTTTTGATAAGCATAACCACCTGAATAAAGTAACTGACAGAGCTATCAAAGGACTGAAAAAAGTCATCTTGTCCGTGATTCTGGACTAACTTTTTCTGTCACACTTTGTGACCTTTTTTCGAATTTCCCCCTTTTCATACATTCCAGCATTCTACGGCGTTTTTTCTCCGGCGAGCAAAATTTTTCTGTACGGAGGAAGTCATATGTACTAGTTAGGTACTAGTAAAGTACTGTAAGTACGTGTATACGAAACCTTTAGATACGTCTAGATATGAATAGTTGTAGCTAGTCGTGGTTTGAGGTTTGAAATCTAGTTGCCAGGCCACAAAAATGACAAAAATGTAAAAAGACTAGTATCTCATGGGTAGATATAACTAGTCATAACTTTTATAAACAAAAGATCAACTGCTACAAAGCCGATAGCAATGGTATTTCTCACGTACGGACTATCAAAGGATCCTTTTCTTCTAAAAACAACAATGAATGAGGAACATATGGATTTAATCCCTTTCATTCCAACGGAAAGTTACCGAGTTATAGAGAATAGGGTTTTTTATCATTTTAAATCTTCTGATTCATCAAAAATCAGTCTTTATTTGTATTTTGTTGGTAATATAGGTGTAGGAAAGAGCACTGCACTATTACATCTTAAAAAAGAATTAGAAAAGAAAGATTTTCGAGTTGCTTATGTTTCAACTGAACATAAGACAGAAGCTTCGATACTTCGTGCAATGACAGGAAGTTACCAATCTTACAGCAGTGAACTTAAAAAAACATGGAATAATACACGATCTATTGTCTTTTTTGATGTTCCAGATACGGCTAACAGGACATATCTGGTTAAAATGGGTTCTGTTATGCAAGAACTTATGGTGAAATTCAAAACAAGCATCATTCCTGTCTTCAATAAGCAACAATACCAGCGCTTTCAGTCATTAGGAACAATTTTAGGTAAATTCAGTCCTTATGCTTTGACTCCTTTTACTATTGATGATACAATGAAGATGGTTTACAAGAGACTTGAAATGGCCAGAATAGAACCTTCTAAAGATCCTCTTTACCCTTTTACAAATGAAATTATTGAGAGAGTCCATAAAATTGCTCAAGGAAATCCACGAAATATTCTACTTATGTGTTCACTTCTCCTTGAAGCAGATGAAGGACCGATAAATCTTGGTCTTCTTAAAAAAGTTACTAAAGAAGATTATATGATGAAAGTACTAGAGAATAACTTTCCAAGTGAATATAGAAAGAATACACTCAAAGACTTAATTAGTATAATTGAAAATGACTTTGACGGATGTGCTCCTAGTCAAACTGAACTAATAAGAGTAACTAATGAGAAACTTGGATGGAGTAGAATTACTATAAAAAGAAGAATAAAAGAATTAGAAAAAGCAAGAATTTTGATCATTGATAGAAATGAAGCAGAACCTTGGCGGATGGATCATCGTCTTATAAATATTATAGACGATTAAATTCTGATTAATCCTTTCCTCTTCCTAGGATTCCTCCAAATCTTCTTCTCTTTGGTTTTCCATTTTTTTCGGTCACATCTTGTGACTTTTCTGATTTTTCTTCCTTCTTGGTCACACTTCGTGACTTACCTTTTGTCTTTGCGGGTGCTTTTTTCGCTTTTGTTACACTTTGTGACTTGCCTTTCTTGGATGATGTTTTAGTCGCACTTTGTGACCTTTTTGTTGATGGTGTTTTCTTAGTCACACTTGGTGACTTACCTTTCGTAGTCTTGGAAGTTTTCGTTTTCTTGGTCACGCTTTGTGACTTAGTCTTCGAGGGTGCCTTCTTGGTCACACTCCGTGACTTCTTGGTTGACTTGGTCACGCTTTGTGACTTACCCTTCAAACTAGCTGTTTTTCCCTTCGAAGTCACGGACTGTGACTTGCCTCCCAAACCTGGTGAAATTTCACCCAGCGCGGAAGCTGTGGTCACATCTTGTGACTCGTCTTTTTTGGATGAAGTTTTTGTCACGGATCGTGACTTTCCTCGCGATTTTTTCGTAGAAGTCACGGATCGTGACTTTCCTCGCGATTTTTTCGTAGAAGTCACAATTCGTGTCTCGAGTTTTGGCATTTCTTCAACCGTGCTAATGGTCTTCTTGATCTTTTCCATAACGACGGTAGCATTTCGCCTATTATTATCCTTAAATCTTTTAGAAAGCATTTTTACTGTAGATAATTGTAATCCAGTCTTTTCTGAGATTTCTTTATGTCTGTAACCCTTTTCTCTTAGAACTTGGACCATTACCTGATTGAGATTAATTTTTGAGGTGTCTTTGAGCTCTACGTCCATTTTTATCACTAGGTTACAAATCGTGACCCACCCTTATAATCCTTACCAATAGCCAGGAAGCCAAAATATCAGGTCTCTATTTTGAGGGGTATAGTTAGTATCAGAACATAGTTTTAGTCGCTATTATGGTTGATTCTAGTGAGTTTTTTTTCAGGAGTCTATTCTCTTCTATTGTTTATATACTATATTATCATTGAATGTCGGGATGACCGTACATATCTTATTTTAGAATGTCATCTCCATATTTATGCAGTTTGTGGAGAAAGGAATGCATGCAGACGCTAAAAAAGACATTAAGCTGGGGACCCCCAGAGAAATGGCTAGATATTTCTAGTAAAGAACTCTTATCATTAACTAATGATGAAGTCACATCCTTGCAGTTACAATGGTTTTTAGAAAGGTTCAAAGCTCTTGAACCCGAGATACCAGCGGTGAAAGCCTTGGTTGAAAAGCAAGGTATTGTAAATATCGAAGAATTAAATAATATCACCCCTCTCTTGTTTACTCATAAGGTATACAAGAGTTATCCCTTGTCACTGATTGAAAAAAAGAAATTCAAGCAGTTAACCGCATGGTTGGATAAATTAACAACTGTTGACCTCAGTAATGTTGATGTTAGTGATGTCAAGTCAATAGACGACTGGTTGGACCGGATGGACGAAAATGGAATGTACTTGTTTCATTCAACCGGCACTACGGGTAAATTAAGTTTCTTTCCTCGATCGCAGACAGAGAAGATGTCCACGCTTAACGGGTTCTATAAAGCCATTGAAGCTGGAAGTGGGATAGATGTAACGAAGGAAAGGATGCCAGTCTTTTTCCCTGGTTTTAGAGGTGGACATCAGACATCACACAAGGTTTTATTCCACGCGGGAATGACTATAGGTTCTAACGGTAAAGAATTCCATACATTATATGATAAACCCATGTCAGCTGATTTTATGTCCCTTGCCGGAAGATTAAAACATGCAAAAGCCAGTGGCAGTCTTAAAAAGATGGATATGATCAAAGCATTGGTTAAAAGCAAGGGAGAACTCATTAAAATGCAAAAAAACCAGCCAGTAATGATGGAAGCTTTTATGAACAAGCTGGTGAACGAATACAAGGGTCGTCGGGTACTCGTCATGGCCACTACACCTGATCTTTTGAGACCGGCCGAAGCTGGTTTAAAGGAAGGAATATCAGGTATTTTCTCCAGTGATTCAATACTGCTCACGGGTGGGGGTCTCAAGGGATATGATGCTCCTGATGACTGGCCTGAAGTATTGAAGAAATTCTATGGCGTAGAGCAGTTTTATAAAGTCTTTGGAATGACAGAATCTAGTTCTACAATCCCCTTGTGTAAAAATGGCCATTATCACTTTTATCCGTATCTGATTCCTTTCGTTCTTGACGTTGAAAGTGGTGAACCTTTACCTAGAAAAGGTGTACAGACTGGTAGATACGGGTTTTACGATCTATTAGCCGAAACTTACTGGGGTGGAGTCTTAACAGGCGATAAAGTGACCATCCACTACGAAGATTGCGGTTGTGGCTGGAAATCAGCCTGGTTAGAAGACAATATCATGCGTTACAGTGAATTACAGGAGGATAAGGAGGATAAGATTTCCTGCTCGGGATCACAGGAAGCATACAATGAATTCCTGGATTTTGTTGTTGAAGACGCTGCAAAATGAGCACAAAAGCAATCTTATTCAGTTAAAATATGTAGGAGTGTAGATGATGCAGAAACTTGTGAACACCCTAACTGAGGTAATCGAGCCATCTCTAGATGTTATACCTGTTAAATTCTTCATAAGAGGAAAAATTATTACAGGAAACGATCTAGAATATACTAGTCGCGATGGAAAATTGACTTTTTGCTCACCAGCTCCCGAAAAATACCTGAATGAGATCGTACTCCGTGATTCTTCTTTACTTACGGATAGCTTTGATAACGTTACTGTTCAGGAAATAATCGATTTTTTGGTGAAAGTAGGAAAAGAACTCGATTTTGATAGTAATGAATTGATGCAAGAAGCATGTAAATTGTCCATTCCATTTAATGGACTAACTCCATCCATTATAGAAGCTAGTTACAGGATGGTGCCTTTCCTTTTTAGTGAACCTGTATTGAAAGCAATGATTGATAATGAAGTAGGTATTCGTTTTCTTGATGGCTGGGTAGAGGTGCCAACATTAGAAGGAAGAGCTAGAGTAAGAGCTTATGGAGCTAAAGCGCTACATATCATTGC
>CAZAXO010000044.1:0-12826 GCA_964489085.1 uncultured Candidatus Bathyarchaeia archaeon | reverse complement strand
TAGGTACCTCGTTGTCCAAAACCTCCAGGAACGAGAACACCATCAAATTCTGATAGTTGTGCAGTCTTTGTGGGATTCTTCTCAAAATCTTCCGTTTCGATCCAATCTATGTTCACTCGAACATTACATGCAGCGCCTGCATGTTTTAACGCTTCATTGACACTCACATAGGAGTCGGATAGTTCAGTGTATTTTCCGCAAATCGCAATGTTAACGGATCCTAGTGGTGATATGAACCTGTTAACGACTAATTTCCAACTATTCCAATCTGATTCGCTTAAGGGAAGATTCAATTTTTCACATATAAAATCTCCTATCTTCTGTTTATCTAAGATCAAGGGAGACTCGTAAATCGATTTAATATCCGGTGAATTGAAGACCGCTCTTTCTTCTACATTACAAAAGAGTGCTATCTTCTTCTTTGGTGCATCCAATAAGCGTTCTTTACTTCTGGCAATAATCATATCTGGTTGAATACCTATTCTTCGGAGCTCTTGGACACTGTGCTGCGTTGGTTTCGTCTTCTGTTCACCAACAACTGAGAGTTTAGGGATCCACGTTACATGAGTGTACAGAACATTTTGCGGATCTTCTTCCAGTTTTATTTGTCGAACAGCTTCGAGAAAAGGGAGGCCTTCAATATCTCCAATGGTCCCACCGAGTTCCGTGACAATCACGTCAATGCCATTTTCGTTAGCGATACTTTTTATTCTGCCAGTAATCTCATCTGTGATATGGGGTATGATTTGCACGCATCTCCCTAAATACTCGCCTTTTCGCTCTTTTGTTATAACTGTTGAATATACTTGCCCGGTGGTTACATTATGTCGCTTTGAGAGATTCACATCCAAGAATCTTTCATAAGTTCCTAAGTCCATATCGATCTCTCCCCCATCATCGGTAACGAAGACTTCTCCATGCATAATTGGATTCATCGTTCCAGCGTCAACATTCAAATAGGGATCAATCTTAACTGCTGTTACTGAGAAATCTCTAACTTGCATTATCTTTGCAATAGACGCTGTTACTATGCCTTTACCTACTCCAGACATTACTCCGCCAGTGACAAAGATGTATTTCACCAATTTACCTCGAATCCTACAATACCTCTTTTTTGTGTACTCCTTCATTAATAAAAGATCTGATTAAAAAATCATTATGCCATTCAATAACTTCGTTGACGTTAACCTTTAAAACCTCCTATCTCTCTCCTTAGATGATTAACATTGCATGAATTTACCGCTGCTCAACATATATTATCCATCGTCCTCGATATAGCCGCTCAAAATAAAGCAAAAAAAGTAACAGAGATAGCTATAGAAATCAGTGTATTAAGCCATCTTAATCAAGATCAACTCACTTTCTGTCTGAAAACAGTAGCGGAGAAGACCATTGCTCAAAATACAAAGATAATGATAACTGAGAAAGATATAGAAATTGCATGTAGAAACTGTAAGTATCACGGACCACCTCAAATCAATTCTAAGGATCCTTTCACAGTTCTTGGTATGATCGCATGCCCCAAATGTGACAATAGAGACATTGAAGTTTGTGGACAGACAGATTGTATCGTACAATATATACGAGTAAAAAAATAAAGTACACTCTTTATCCAAGCAAACTAATTACATTATTGAACTACGAAGAAATCTATATTTAAATTATAGTGCAACTTAGTTAAAAATGGACGGCGTGATGAAACTCCAATATCTGAGCTTTTCAGCAGTGAAGTTATGATGGGCGAACTGAACAAAGCCGTCCTCATCTAATATGTAATAGCTTTGAATACTATTGTATCAGAGTAAAGGAAGGCATTGAAAAAAATCTATGACTTGAATAAAGGTAATTACTAAATTTTTATGTCTTACCATTGTTTTATCTTTCGTTTTCGTTAACTTAGTTTATTACATCTTCTCCGAAAGCTCCATTCCAAGCACTTCCATAGAATTTCGTATCACGATAGCAACAGCTTTTATCAAAGCCATTCGTGCAAGCAGAGTCTCCTCATCCTTGGATCCTATCACTTTTACCTTCTCATAATATTCATGGAAGAGTTCAGCAAGCGTATTTGCAAAATGTGTTATCTCATTTGGCCTCAGTTTATCTGCTGCTCCTTGAAAGACCTCTGGAAACTTCAATATTTGAAGAAGTAATCTACGCTCCAGTGGATGCGTTAACAACTCACCGCATACTTTTGATGGCATCTCTATCTCCACTTTTTTTAATATACTTAAAATCCTTGTGTAAGCGTAATTTATGAACGGAGCACTATTTTTCTCAAAATTTAATATACGATCCCATGTGAAGGTAACTGTTTTAATCGGCTCAACCGATAATAAAGCGTATTTAATCGATGCTATCCCTATCTTTTCAGCTATTTGTCTAAGTTCATTCTCATTAGACGTTGTATCACGTCTTCGTACTTCCTGATATGCTCGCTCCAACGCTTCATCTAGTACTTCATCTAAGGAAACGACTCTTCCCCGTCTACTTGACATCCGAAAACTGGGTAAATCGATTAATCCAAAGCCATAATGTATTAAATTATCTGCTTTCTCTTTTTCACTTAATGCATATAGCGCTGTTTTTAGTTGGAGTTGCGCCAACCGCTGCTCAGTGCCAATAACATTGATCACTCGCTTCGCCTCTTCAAACTTGAATAAACTATAGGCTATATCTCGCGTCGTATAGAGTGTAGTTCCATCTGATCGTATCAATGTTAATGGGGGTAAATAATAGGTTTCGCTGACACCAAGCTTACTCCGTAAATCTAATGACTCGACAATCCGTTCTACATCCAATTCGAGGACATCATCTTTCCACCGAGAATACGACGATAATCTTAACAAATCTACAAGCGTCTTCACTCTTCCACTCCATACAAGGTCGCTTTCCCAATCCCATGAATCGAAGGTAACATCTAGCCTCATTAAGGTCTTTTGAAAACCTTCAATACATAAATCACTTACTGTTCGTACAAGACGTTTCGTGTCAGGGTCTCCGGATTCATACAACTTAATAATACGTGAAATAAGTTGTTCAGGATCTTCCTCTCTCATAATGGTAGTGCTCAGTTGCTCAAACATCTTTGGATATTTATCCTTCATATCAGCTGCAACTGCAATCCAATCATCAAGTTCTCTTTGAATCTGTTGTCTCTCTTCTAGAGAATCATCATTGTTTGCTCTTTCCAGGAGACTAACTCGTTTTTTGAGAGATTGAATCTCTACAAGGCAACTTGTGATACTATACAATTTACCTAAGAAGGTATCCGGTTTTTCTTCTATGGATGGTTGTCCTAAGAGCTTATAGCCATATACTAGGATTGCACTCTGTCTTCCCATATCATCAATATAATAATGCCTTTGAATGCGATGATTCCTCTTTTCGAGTAATCTCGCTAAGGCATCTCCTAATATTGGATTCCTCGCTTGGCCTATATGAATGGGATGAACAGGATTGACACTAGTATGTTCCACAATAATAGTGAGTGGATTTGTAACTTTGATATATCCATAGGAGGGTCCCTCTTCCAAAGTATGATGTACAATCTGAGAAGCAATTTTATTGAAATTTATTTTAAAATTAATATATCCCTTTCCAGCTACTTCACAGGTTTCAATAAGATCTTGAGAAATCTTAATATGATCATATAACGCTTCAGCGAATTCTCGAGGATTTCGATTTTTTTGACGGGCTATTTCAAAAGGGATACTTGTAGATAATTCTCCCCAGTCAGATGAAGGTGGTTCGATCAACATAATCTTATTATAATTATCTTTGAGCCCTAATTCTGTTAAACTATTCCGAATAGATTCCAAACAATGGTCCCTGATCTTGCCATACAAATTTGTATCGGTCAATTAAACCACCCAATCATAATCTGTTACTTTACATTTAAACGGATCTCTTTTAAAATGATAGCTGTTCTTTCATTTAGTCTTTAGAAAGAAGATTATTATAATCTGTCATTATATTATATAGTTCATATAAGCTACCACTACTGACTTTATAATAGTATTTGGGAAGACATATGGATAGATCTAAAGATTAGAAAAAAAGTATCTGAAAAAGGTGGGCGGGAGAAAAGGGCGGGTAAAGGGGAATTTTTTTTCCTCTACTGATGCCTAGCCAGGATAGGGCGCAGGCCTCCGGAGCCTGTGACGGGGGTTCAAATCCCTCCCCGCCCGTATGATATCTAGTCTTTTTAAGAGAAATAGGTTCATTTTGAGGGATATCGTTTTCGGATGATACCTCTATGTTATACGTATACGTACGTATTGGATTATGTTTTAGATGATTGATTGTTTGTTCTAATGCTCTCTCTGTTATCCTGCTAATATTTAATCCATAATATTTAGCTTGTTGAATAATCTGATGATTTACTAAGATCGTTAGTTTTCGTTTTATTGTCTAGTCCTCCATCATACCCTATTAAAAAATACAATTTGTAGAAGATTAATTTCATCTATAAATATTTTTTAATTGTTTTCATATATGTTTAAAGTGAATGTTAATGTTATTCAAAGAAAAAATTCTTGAATATGATGAAGCTGAAAGTAAATTATCTAGAGAAATTGTAAGCACTAATTTGAAAAAATATGGAAAAGAATCAGTTAGTTTTTTAGATTTTATTCCAGATGAAAATGGAGGAAAAATATTAACTAACGCAGGTTCTCATACAGCATGGATGCCTGTTGAAAATAGAAAAATTATGGTAGATCACCCTTCTTTGAATCTAGCAAATTTTATTGTCAACTTTGGTGAAGGATCGCCAATTATGGTACCTCTTAATTTTCATATTACTTCAAAGGCTGAATTTATTTTTAGATATGGTTTAAGTAAAGAATTTGGAATTACTTTTCAAGATTTTTTAGATTTTATAGAAATGAAAAGAATTGTGCCTTACTTAACAGCTCCCCCAAAAGATTATGTAGGAGAATTTTATGAGATAATATTTGATACTTGTAATAAAGTAGGATATAGTCCGACAAATATAATTGATCGAGTATCGACATACGTACATCAAATTTCATTAGCTGAAGTAGCTAAAAGAGAAAGGATAGCTCCTGATAATGGATGGAGAGAACTTGTAATCAAAATTAATCCGAATTATGATCACCAGCACTGGTATAAAACACTTAAGCAATATTATGATAATGAAGTCCTTGTAGATGTAATATCATCTAATCTCTTAGGTTTATACATTTGGGGTTTTTCTGATTTAGCTCTTTATCTTTTAGAACTAGTAAAAAGAAATAAAAATGAAGGATATCGAGCACAATTAGCATTTAGTAATTATTTACTAGATCCTTACCGTTCTCATCTTGGTGGTATTCAATACTACTGTGAGAAAGATCTGCATACTATGTCCTTTTTAGGATTAAAAGAGATGATAGAGATCAATCCTTCACAATTTTATTTTATTGATAAACAACCAATAGTTACAAAAATGATTACTAAATTAAAAAACAACGAATTACATAACTTTTTGAGAAAAGATCCTGATCATGAAATTACCAAAATACGTCAAGAAATACAAACATCAACAAACAATTATGATACTGAAAAAATGATAATGCTCTTCCATAAACTAGGAGATGAATTATCCGAAAAATACGGCGAAGAGCTTAGCACTTTATTCAAGAAATCAAAATGTTTGGAGTATCCATTATACTGTGGTCTTGGTTTAGGAGTTGGTGCAGGAATAGGAGCTGCTGTTGGAACAAGTTTAAGTGAAGGATTAGATATAGTAAAATCATTAAATAATATAGGATTAACAAGTTTATTCAATTTCTATCTTAAAGATAAAACTATAAGTAAAGTAACTAACATTTCAAAATGGATCATTAATAAATGGCCATTCAAAGAAAAAGGTTTACCCTATATATTATTCCAACATGATATAAAACCACTTTCTAAAAAATAGGAAGGTTTTATTCAGTATTACATTTGTTTTTGTAGATACAGAATCGACACTCCCAACTTTTCTTTTGTTTACCCTCTGGAAACGGTAAAGTCTTAGACTGTAAACTTTCATGGAGACATTGAGCTCGATCAATTATTTCCTTGAATAACTTCTGGTCGAATCTTGTGAAAAACTCCTTGGTTTGCAGCGTATTCTTTTCGATATAGAAGATTATCCCGTCTGAATCTGAGTAAGGTTTAAGATAGAAATTCAGTTGAAGCACATGCTCCCGTTTAGGTTCTCTGAGGAATTGTAGATCTTTATAGGTCTTGACTTCAACGAGATAGGTTTTACCGTCTTTCTCGACTAAGATGATGTCGTCTATTCGACCGTTAATGAAATAGTCATGTTCAGCTATGTAGATGCTTATTGGTTTCTCACTTGAGAGTAGTCTAATCCCTGAACCGTTTCTCGAAAAAACTTTCTCGAGCCATGAATGAAAGATGTTGCCAACCTCGAAGATTCGCAGCGTATCCTCTGGATGCGGGTAGCTGAGTGTCCACTCGTAGTATTGCTGTCTGAGACAGTAGGGTAGCCGAGAGGGATAGTAGACTCCGATCTCCCGTTTCTTCGATTCTCTCTTGATATGCTCAGATATGGTTTCGCTTATCATAAAGATAACCTCCTTTTCCCTAAAGAGGGTGTCAAGGATGTCAAGGGATTATTCTCTATATAAGATAGTAGAGGTGTTCTAGTAAGATAATATAGGAAAAGATCCCTTTGCACCCTTTGCAGTTTAGTCAAGTGTCTGTTGCGAATTCTTCTCGTCTTCTGTTTTAAAGCGTATCCCCTTCCACACTGTTTTATTGTTGTGTTTTCTTGATTGCCCTGACTGTATCCGTATACCATAGAGGTCCGCGATTTTCTCTTCGATCTTTCTGCCGAACTCGTTTTTACTTGCTAACGTGTAGTTGTTGTCTCCGCAGTAGATGCAGTATTGCCCGTAGAGGATTTCTTTCGTTACTACTCCTTGTGGATCAGGTGTTACCTCATCTTTAAAGAATGCTTTCATGGAATCACTTTTTCTTGTGTAGAGGTCTTCCCAATACTCTACTGGTTTGTCGTTGATGAACTGTCCTCTCTCTCGGAGATCCTTCAAGGCTTTTAATGCTTTATTGAGTATGCCGCTGAGTTCTTGAGGAGTTGTTAGTTTTTCAAGTAGTTTCGTATCTGCTTTCTCGCCTGAGAAAATATGTGGAAACTCGATGATGATCCATCGTCTGTAGAAGGCTCGCGTCGCATCGTCGACTTCTGGGAGCTTATTCGCTGAAAAGACAAGTTTCGCATAGTTTTTGTAAAGGAAGGATCCTTTGAATTTTTTCTCTGCTGAGATGATGTCTCCACCTGTTAGCTTCTTGAAGGTTGACATATGAGATCCCAGCTCTCTACTTGGAATATCTCCTTCAATGTTTGCATGTTTGTCGTAGAGGTCTGCTCTGTTAAAGGTGCTCCTGTTACTCTCTAGCTCATGTAGTGATCGACTAGCTATATTCTCTTGCCCCAGAAAGTTTTCCATTACATTTAGTAGAACGCCTTTACCATTTTCTCCTTCGCCGATTAGTAAGAGAGCTTTTTGTATGCTATAATCCCTTAAAAAAAAGTAGCCAAACTCTTCATAGATACCACGTCGATCTTTTTCGTCATCGATGACTTCTTCTAAGAATTTGTCAAAGCGTGGACATGTAGCCTCCGGATTATACTCTACTGGTATCTGATAGGTAAAATAATGCTGTGGTCTATGATCTGCAGCGAATTCATTTGTTTCTAGGTTATAGGTACCATTCTTAAAGTGGATTAGTTCTCGTGGTGGTTGAAACTCGCTTCTTTCCATCAATGTTGTGCTTTGAATGTATTTTGTTACTTCTTCTGCGTAATGGCTTGTCCATTTGTGACTAAGCTTCGCTGCTACTCCATGTTTAATTACAGCGTCTCCATCTGGTTTCCAGTAGCCGACTCTATCGTCGAAGTAGTAGATCTCTCTGGTATCCATCAATGTGACGAAGTCGTAGGTTTCCTTTAGCTTCTCACTGAGTAGATCAGGTCTAAACTTTCTATCAGTGAAATAACGTTGAGTCTCCCAATTATAGGAAGTAGCTCCTATCAATTGAGCAAATTTGTCCAAGTTATATAGAGTGTTATCTGTAGACTCTTTCTTTTCTAAAAATCTTAGGCAATGACCTTCATCAACATTTATCGATGGAATCGTTACTTGATTCGTTGAATCGTAGCACCAGCAATCTTCTTTATTCAATCTCTCGCATCGCTGACATTTCTCTGGAATAGAGTTGTCATCGGTTGCTTCAATGCTTATTGTCAAATAATATACACCTCCGATATTGTTGCTTACTAGCTATCCTTCTACATTCTAGAATGAAAGCTCCGTTAGATTTCAAGAGAAGTGTGGTAGCAAGGTTCTTATAGTGTATTATATGGTACTATAGAAACAGTGTTGTTGTAAAAGGTTGCTAGTTACATAGTGAGGATTCAAACCCTTTTTTTGAGTTATTCTTCCTCAATATATAGCTCAAAAACGCTGGAAAAACTGACCACTTTGTATTTCAGCAGAGGAAGATAATCAGTCAAAATTTAGGGGTACCAACTTTCATCGACTGCTTCATCATAATCTTCTATCCAATCAACCCATTTTTTTATGGTGTTCCTACTCACTTGCAATTTTTTTGCAACAGTGTTTATAGGTTGTTCAGTGTGATAAACAAGCATGCCACCACAGAGTCGACAAGTTTGTTTTTCGGTTAAAATACGGCCTGTTATTCTCGCTAAATTTTTTATAAATTCCTCACAACTCAGGCGAGCACATTCAATACACTTTGGTTTTTCATGTAATCCTAGATTCTTAGTAGGTACACCTAATATCGTGTTTAGTATTCTTTCAAGTTTAGTCCATGCTTTCTGAAAAACTTCATAACATTTTTTACTATGTTCTACTCTTATCTTTTGTTTTCGCTCCTCATTTTGCAAAGGTGCTGATGAAGGAACTTTGCCATAGACATCTCTTATTCCAGTATCGTAAAAACTATCATAAACGTATTCCCCAATATTACTTTTATAAAAAATCCGATCTATCATTTTCTTTATATCATTCTCTAATGTGTTTTTTACTTTTGTCTTAGTTGCTGTACTTGTCATGATAGCATCACATCTGGCAAAACATTGAAAAGGAATCTTTTTTTCGAATGCGCGAAAATAACAATATTTTCACATAATCAAGTGTTTAAGAGTAATTCATTTAAAGGGGAGAGGGGAGTGAATCTTATCATTATTTTAACGATTATACTTGTGAGATAATGTGTTGAGTGATTGAGTTGGATTTGCTAGCTAGCTAATGATGACTTTAAAGAGCCAGATCCGTTAGACTAATTCTTGTTTCTATCCAAGGAAAAAAAAGAGGGTATGCCCCCCTCCATCATTTAAAAGAGTGTTATATTTCTCTCTATGATTGCTTTATGTTCTCCTTATCTCATCGTCTAGAGGTTCTTCAGCGTAAGTGATATCTATCCTACAAGACTATTGTTACCTTTTTTACTTTTTTCATTCTAACCGACCTGTATGGAATCCAACACTCTCACCCCGTATTCTCTAAGCGTTTCTATGATTGTTACAGTAATCATGTTGATTCTTCTTGGAATACTCTGTATGTTTTTACATGATTGTATACCCTGCTTTGCTGAAGCTTTCTGGTTCTAAGTACTGTTTTTCAAAAAAATTGTCTATGGTCTGAGCACACTTATAGTGGTTGGAGTATTGATAGGAAGATGTAAGTCGGATTGGGATGATGAGCTAGTATCGGTTCTTGTTGTTTGGTTTGACTGATGAGACTGGAAGAATCTAGATGCCTATCGGTGAGAAACTCGCTTCGCTCGAGTCCTAAAATAAGGAGAGTGTGAATCGTTGACGTTAGCTAGCTGAGAATTACTGCATTATTTTCTGTTATTCTAAGAAAGATTATTGACGATATTCGAGTCTAACTAGAAGTATTGTTGCACTTCTTATTCTTGGTTATAAACTAGAAGAAGAACGTATCTTCAGGCATGTTACTACGATCACCATTTCCACACATTACTTTCTTCGTCTTCTCAACTTTTTACAGTATATATACCATAACCCTCCAAGGATCATTACAATTATAATGCCTATAACACCGAGCATTTCACTTCATCCCTTTTTTATTTTTTTCAGTTTAAGACTAGCTACGCTAATGTGCCACTAAAAGAACAAAATATAATATGATCTACTTTACTTATAAGAGACCTCACTCTAGCTAGCTAAGTCGATGAATCTCAACTATATCAGTTGCTACGAAGTATTCTCATTTTTGTTATGAATAATCTTTTAACCATTCCAATGATTTACCTACTATTTAGGTCTACTAGTTATGAGGAAGACTGTTACCGATTATACTGGTAACTGCATTATCTGTGGTAACAAGATTTCTAAAGGAGAATCAGTTTGCTGGGAGTATGGTAAAGAGTTTTGTAAAGGTCGCGGGCATACAGAATGTTTTGAGGCGGATGAAGCATCTCGAGATAAATATTCTAAAGAAATATTGTATCTTAAGAGAATACTTGATGAATTGCAGATACAAAACAAACGTAGAAAGCTAGGTTTTATTTTACTTCCATTTATAATAGGCTATTTCATTCTGAAAAAAAGTACTAACAAAATCAATGAATTACTTTCAGAGAAAAACAAAATTATCTTCAAAGTAAAACAATTAATTAGTAACTATCGAAAATACTCAGAAGAAACGGATGAACGCATAAAAAATGAGGATACCTACTTAATATACTCCGTTAGATCAAACCTTGACTCTGAATTTAATCAATACCTTAATGAACTTCATTTCTTACAAATACATAAAAACCTATTTACTCAAGAATTTAATGATTATGTCGATAATTCATGTGACACTATCAGTAGCATCAAAGAGAAGATTACTGCTTTTAATTCAGAGTTTGTAAAAAGAAGAATGGAGCAGTATGACTATTTATTTAAATCACCTTTCCCATTGGATGACGATCAAAAAAAGGCAATAATAAAAGACGATAAACATAATATAGTCGTTGCAGGAGCAGGCTCAGGAAAGACAGAAGTTCTCATCACGAGAATCGCCTATTTAATAAAACGAAAACCAGACACAATTAAACCTGAACGGATCGTGGCATTAGCTTTTACACGTAAAGCTATGACGGAGATGAAAGAGAGATTACAAGAACGTTTTAATCTCAATGTGGAAATCAGAACATTTCACTCGCTGGGTAAAGAGATTTATAAAAGATCCTATCGAGGCACAAAAAGAGAAATTCCATATTTAAAGATTGATAGTGATACAGAATTACGAAAATTAGTCAACTCCTTATATGACGAAGCTCGAGAAAACAGAGATTTTCAAAATGATATCATCAATTACATGGAGCATTACGAAGATGATGAGTTACTTAAAGATGAGACAGAATTTGTAAGTAAAAGACAATTTTATGATTATATGAATCGAAAGAGGTACACTGCTCTTAACGGTCGAAAAGTGAAAAGTGAAGCAGAAAGAGAAATAATGAATTTTTTCATCAAACACAAACTTAATGCAAAACAAATTCGAGTTAAATACGAAGAACCTGCAAAGTGGATGAAATACACAGGCGAAGACGAAGAAATCATTCCTCGACCAGATTTCTTTCTACCCGACTATGACCTCTATATTGAACATTGGGCAGTAGATAAAAATGGTAAAGTCCCTGATTGGTTTGAAGGAGATAATCCATCCGAAGAATATAAAAAGAAAATGGAAGAGAAAAAAAAGAAATTTGATGAACAAAGTAGATATAGACTTATTGAAACACATCATTGGGAATATCAAGAAAATAGTTTAATTGATAATCTTAAGATAAAACTCCTACAAGAATTAAAAGCCAAATACCAACAGAAGAAATTTGATTTTACTCCACGTTCATATAAAGAGCTCGTTGATATGGTATGGGAGGAGTGCAGAGAATCCGTACGAGGTTTACCTAAATACGTAAGTTGCTTCATACAAATCGCTAAGGTACATGATTTAAAACCTACAGATATTGAAGAGAGATTAACAAAAGAAGTATGGACTCCAAAACAGCAAGCATTCGCAAAAATAGCCGTGCAAATATACAAAGATTACGAAAAAGAATTACGATCAAATAATTTTATTGATTTTGCAGATATGATAAATCTCGCTATAGAAGAATTGAATAAGAATACAGATCTCTACAAAAATTATTTTGACCACATCTTAATAGATGAGTACCAAGATATCAGCATACAACGATACAAACTGATTAAAGCCTTAATGAATAAAAATCCACATAGTAAATTATTCTGTGTTGGAGACGATTGGCAGAGCATCATGAGCTTCGCGGGTTCAGATCTCGATTATTTTATAGATTTCCATAAATATTTTTCTCACCCCGAAAGAACTGACTTAACAATCAATTATAGAAGCTGTCAATCAATAGTTACTACAGGAGTAGAAATCATCAAACATAATAAAGCCCAGCTTTATAAGAAAACCAGATCAAATAACCCAGTAAAAACAATCGAAAACGCTGTAAAGATTTTCTATTCGCCATATGAATTTTGGGATTACTACCTATCTCAAACAGCTCAGCATTGCGTGGATACAATCGATGAATACGTGCCCAATGGCTACAAGCCAGAAGACATCATGATTCTGTGTAGGATCAGAAGATGCTACCGGATTAATACACTATTTGATGAATTACAAGAGTATGCGAACTCTAAGAACATTGTAATATCCGATGAACCAGAAGGTATACCGCACATAAATTGTATGACGGTTCATAAAAGCAAGGG
>CAZAXO010000043.1:0-13015 GCA_964489085.1 uncultured Candidatus Bathyarchaeia archaeon | reverse complement strand
ACTCAGTACAGATCCCAAGTATTCTGGTGATAGGATTGCTACTTGAATACCAAGAGTTGATATAATAAAAACTATATATAGTAAGAGAAGAATCAATCCATCTCCTGTAGTTATTTTATTATTCACTAAAAATCTCCACAACGTTAAGTTTAGAATGATAAGCATTATAGCCAAATTAATAAAAACTGCAAGGTGTACTTCTACTTGTGAAAGAGTGAGTACCAATCCTAAAATTAACGTTAAATTTGTTATACATGAGCCTAGAATAGTACCTAAGGCTAATTCCACACGTCTTTTTTTAATTGAAGCTATGCTTACCGCTAGTTCTGGTAGGGAAGTACCTACAGCTATCACAGTAGCGCCTATTACTGCTTGGTCAATCTTAAATAGATTTGAAAGATTTACAGATGAACTCACTACAAATCCTGAACTTAGAATAATAAGGGTAATCCCTCCTAAAACAATAATTACTTCTTTCACCCATTTGAGTCCTTTTTGTTGTCTATCATCTTTTTCTTCAGTAGAAATTTTGTTTTTAAGAGAGTAAAATGAGAAAGTTACGAATATCATTAATAAACTCCATCCTATAATTGCGGTAAGTCTTTCTAAAACAAGAATTAACAGTGGCACTATGGATGCAATTATCAACATAATAGCTAAATTTTTATACTCTTCGCATGCGACTTTTATAACGGTAGGAGCTAATATTATGGTTAAACCTAATATTAATCCTATATTAGCTATATTTGACCCAAAAAGCTGTCCAATTGTTATACCTACATCACCAGAGTAAATAGCTGATATTGAAACTGATAATTCTGGAAGGGAAGTTATAATCGATAAAATTAAAAATCCTATAGCCATTTCTCCTAAACCAGTTATTTTCGCTATGTTGGCTGATGAATCAGCAACTAAATCACTACATTTTATTAGTATAGCTAGAGAGATCACGAGAATTACAAGTTGACTAATAGTGGTTGTCCAATCAACCATTACAATTAACTCCATACTAGTTTTTGTATTTCTTGCATGTATGATGTTGCATCTTTTCCTACGATAAAGACTTGTATTATGCGATTTATATTATATGTTTATATTTTCTTAGCAGCTCTTTTCTAGTAAGGAGAATTCAGGTGTATAAATTATGGTTATATCTCTTGAGGAAATATGGAAGAGCTTTGCGTATTCACTACCCAATGCTGCAAGTGCTATTCTTATCCTAATAATTGGATGGGTACTTGGAAGACTCGTAGGAAAAACTGTTTCAACCTTACTTAAAAGAAGCGGAGTAGATCGTCTTCTTAAAAAAACAGTATTAGGAAAAAGTTTTAATAAGTTAGGTATTAAACCTTTGCGATTCTTCGACCTTCTTATTCGATGGTTTATTTACTTAATCGCTTTATTTGCAGCTATTGACATTCTTCAGATACAGACACTTAGTAGTTTTATGAAAGATGTTATAGAATATCTTCCTCACTTCATAGTGGGAGTTGCGATACTAATTTTTGGATTTATCTTTGTTGATTTCATAGGTGACACGATTACAACTTTCGGTAAAGAATCTAAACTTTTATTTCCAAGCATAGTTGCTATAGGTCTAAAAGTTATTTTATATTTTGTAGTTTTAACAGTTGCTCTAACTCAAATGAAAGTAGACGTGCAAATTCTCTATATATTTGCTAATGCTTTAGCATGGGGAATTGCGGTAGGAATCGCTGTTGGATTAGGTATAGCTATAGGATGGGGACTTAAAGACGTAATCGCGAAAAACATTGATACCTGGATCCCTAGTATAGAAAAAACAGAGAAATACTGTCGACTGATACTTGAAAAGCAAGAGAAAGAAGGTAAGCTAAACAAATAAAATAATATATAATCAGAAAATATATTATGTGCTAAAAAAGGTTTGACAGATATAATTGCTCTTTCTTCTTTAATATTCTACCATAATGATAAAGATAAAGATGTACTAATCCGGCATAACGACCATATCTTTCTTTAAGCATTTTTTCAATTTTTTCTTTACTTATTTTCGAATTATCAAAGTACATATTGGCTACTACCCTCTGGATCCATATATCGACTGGGACCGCTTCCTCAAAGCCTAAACCATAGAGAAGAAAACAGTCTGCAACTTTGGGTCCAATACCTGATAATGAAAGTAATTTTAATCTAGCTCTTTCATACCCTATTTCTTTAAAATTGGTTATATTTATTTCTCCTAATCCAACCTTACGTGAAAGATCAGCAACATAGTTAGTACGGTATCCTAATTTACATTCCATGAGTTGTTGTTTACTTGCAGAAGCAATAGAAGCTGAATCTGGAAACGGGTAATAAATAGATCCATCTTTGAATAGTATAGGCTTAGATAATAGTATTGATATATTCCGAGCTGCACAATTCCAACGTTTAACTGAGGTATTTTGAGATAGAATTGAACATATTAAACTTTTAAAGAGATCAGCTGACTTCATTAATCGCAATCCTAGTGCTTTAGAGAAAATCTTAGAAACAAGATCATTCCTCAATTCATAATAAAACGATTTTAAATCATACTTCAAATTAAATAAGTTGATAAGATACTCTCGTACTTTTTCTTCTATCTCAGACGATAAATTTCTTCTATGAGCAGCTATTAATTGAACGAATATTCTGGGATCATTAAATTCTCCACCCGATTCAAGGATAATTTTTATATACTCTTCATCGATTTTGACAACTTCCCAATAACATCTCCCTAATGTAAACCATTCAGGTTCAGCAGTCTGTCCACTCTTCATTGTTGTAGTAAGATTGAATGGCCCCGTTATTTCATCTCTGATTATAAAAGAAGTCACTTTCAGATATTTCACCTTAATATCAATTTATTCTATCAGAGTTTTTTGATAATTCTGTTAATATTAACTAGAATTTTTTCATAGGTTAGTGATAATATTTCGTTCACGCATTCCACTAATATTTGAAAAATCTTAAAATTTACAATTTTATAAATTTAGCTATAAAATATCCTAATCCATGAATATGTGGATGAAATCTCTGTAGATATTGTGGATTATTAACATAATTCGGTAAGCCTGAAGATCCTAATTTTAATGGTTGAGAAATTAGTTCTAAACCGCACTCTTCTATAGCATATCTACATATCTCTTCACACTCTTCAATTGGCAAAGTGCATACACTATAGGTCATGACTCCACCATGTTTCAAAATTGAAGCTGCTGGCTTTATAAATTGCTTCTGGTATTCAGATAAAGCTTTGACATGAATGAATTCAGTTAATGAGTAGAGTTTCGGAGTAACTCCTAATGCACTGCACGGTGGATCGATAAGACATTTATCCACTTTAATATTTGGGTGATCCAATTCAATATATCGAGTATCTTGTACTACTAGACGAACATTCTCACATCCTAATCTTCTTAGAGTTCTCTGAGTTTGCTCTATTTTTTTGGTATTTCTGTCCATAGCATATACAATTGCTTTATTCTTTGTTAGCTGACATATATGAGATGTTTTTCCACCTGGAGCACAATTTAAATCAGCTATCGTATCATCTGGTTTTGGATCTAAAACCAACGATGTCAGCATTGCAGGTAGAGATTGAGGATAAATCCATCCTTTCTCATACTCTGGGCAATCTCTTAGACTTGGCGCAGTGAAGCGTGAGTTAGATACATATACAGCACGCCCCCTTCTGAGATTAAGTATTTCCGTTTCATTCATAGTAGCTATGCCACTGGCAATAGGCGTTTCCATTTTATCTAAAATAGTAACTTTCTCATTTTGTTTAACTCCTCCACATTTTACTATACCCGGTGCATACACATGTGAACCATGCCATACGGCTTCAGCAGTAAATTTATCAACTATCACTTTGGTATTATATACAGGAATATTATTCGATTCTCGCATACGAATATAGATAGCCTCTTTTATAGGTTCAAATTCGAATGCTTCTATATCTCTAGATGATAGTGAATGAATAACATTTTCTCTCGATGTTTTTAATGAATTTACTCTGATATAGAAAAACGGTGAAGGTCTACATAATGCGTTAAACGCCTCTCTCCACTGCTTTTTATATAATTCATTTAAGAGTAATTTAATATACGGAGAAAAACGTGATTGATCCTCCAATGTTTTACTCTCACTCTATCAAGTTATTCTCTTCAATTCTGTTTTCATGGAAAGAGTGTCAAGAAGAACAAATGTAGATTCTCCACTAAGATAACCACATACTTCTCCCGGATTGATAATTAAGCATTTATCTCTATATTCTATCTTTGGATGATGGGTATGTCCATATAATATCAAATCAAATCCTTTAGATTCAATAAGTGATTCAAGAAGTTCTTTATTATGACCATGAACAGCTACTGCCTTAACAGTTTCAAACATCAACTTCGCGAAGTCACCTCTCAGTTCTTTATTATACTTTCTAAACTTCGATGATATCAACTCCTTCTCCGCATCATTATTACCCAGAATTCCTATCATATGATGTTTAAGATTAGCGTACGGTTCAATAGCAAATGGTGCTGAATAATCACCGCAGTGAATAACTAAATCAATAGATATTCCATTAAGAATCTCGACAACTTTCGTAATTCTGGATATTCTATCATGGGTATCTGATATAATCGCAATCTTCAAGATTTCGTACCACAACATTTTAAGCAGTCACGCAATGTTTTATCTCTTATGGAAATCAATATGGATTCTAACTTGAAACTTAAGTTTGGTATTTGGGAAAAACATGCCCTCCCACTAACTGAAATAATAGAAGATTCTCTCCAAGTCAATGGCTTATCTATAGGAGCTATGACACTTTTTCTAGGAATCGTAAAAGGAGTTACCCCTTCAGGGAATGTAAAAAATTTAAGACTTGAAGCATATGAAGAGGTCATACTAAATTCTTTTCAGAACATTGCCTCAAAAATAATGGAAGAATACTCTGTATCTGATATCCGTATTCACCATGTAGTAGGTGATCTCTCACCAGGTGATCTAATAATGGTGATACTTGTAGCTGGCGAAAAAAGAAATGATGTGATCTATGCTATGAAGAGGACAATTGAAAAAGTAAAGAAGGAAGCGCCGCTCTGGAAGAAAGAGACTTTTCTATCTGGAGATTCTCACTGGGTAGAATATCTATAACATATTTTTGAGGATCATGTTGTCGTAACTATTAAATTTCTTATTGAATAATTAACTTTTAGATTTTATTCGATGTTAAATTAAATTTTCTATATTTTTTAAACTATAAAAAACATGTTTTGACGCGTCTTCTACGATCGGATCGTCATGTCCTGGCAGTAAATGATCTAATGGAAGTTTTGTTAGTTTCTTAATCGAATCTAGGAGAACATTCGTGTTTCCAGTAGGTAAATCTGTTCTTCCAAAACCTCCATATGGGAAGATGGTGTCTCCTGACAGTAGTGTGTGGTTTTTCTTCTCGTATAGACATATGCTGCCAGAAGTGTGTCCTGGAGTATGATAAACATGAAAAATATGTTTTCCTCCTTTAACAAGGTCTCCTTCAGTTATTGATATAGGAGTAATATCTGTCAATGATTTAATTTCTTCATGTTCATTGTGATGTGCCATAACTTTAGGAGTTGCTTTAACTTCCTCAACTCCTCCAATATGGTCAAAATGAGAGTGAGTTAATACTACCGTTTCAATATCATTTTTACTAAGTCCCATTTTAGTTAGAATGGTGGAGATACTGTTTTCTAGTTCACCATTTCCTGTATCAACGATAAGTTGTCCTTGGATGATGTAAATATTGCTACTAAATCCAATGCCTTTAACTAAAATGATATCTTCTAAATGTGTATGTATTTTTCCCAGATCTATTATTTGTCTATGATACATTAATTTATCAAGCCTATTTTTTATCGGGCGGTGCTTCTAACTCTTCTCTCGAGAAGAGTCCATAACCAATCGACAAATTCCCTTAAATTCTTTGTTTGTATATAGATATCTCCTGGACCTTTAATTCTTGTAATGAATCCTTCACCACTTAGAATCGTTTCTTTCCAACCACCGAATTTTTCAACATGATATGAACATGTGTCTGTAAATCCAACTAGATGAAAATTATCAACTATCAGTTCCTCTCCTTCATGCAAAGTATGTGTATCGATGGCGCCAAATGTGTTGATGAATAATTCTCCAATACCACTAGTCTTTACCATAAAAAGGCCTTGTCCGAATAATCCCTTTTTTAAACCTTGCCATTGAATATCCAAATTTATTTCTGGTGATGATGCGATATATGCTGATTTTTGAATTATAAAACCTTTTTGATTAGTTACATCGAGTTTAGCTATATCTCCAACAGGAGCAGCTACTAATCCTAATTCACCGATACTCTGTACTGCATGATATTCATTTATGAAGAATGATTGGCTACCCAAAATATTTACTTTTAAACTCTTTAAAAGACTCGTTTCTCTTTTACGTGTTCTCACTTTAATATTAGGTGTCATATACGTCAAAGCGCCTGCTTCAGCTACTATGGAGCTTCCTGGACTTAACTTCAATACAAGCATTGAGTAAGATGGACTATATTTAATCTCATACTGTAAGGATTGTATATTTTTATTGAGCGTGACACCACAATTAAAGCAAAACTGCGCATCTATTGGTACATCTATTCCACAACTACTACACTTCATAAATTTTCAACTTGCCTTTCAAATAAGAAATATTGCTATCTTATTTTAATTGTTGTACTTTCAAGTTAATTCTAACTACCTTTTTATCCGTTAATATAATACTATTTTTATAAAAATTAAAGTCAGTAGAATCAACTTTATAGAATAATCATATAAACTGCTAAACTATATTTAGAAGTGTTGTATCTTGAGTAGCGATATATATAGGTCACGACTTGATTCTCCCTTTCATGAAGGAGTAGTAACTTTCGTATCTTCTCTGGCAGATGATGTTTGGTTGTTTTTTGAGGATATAATGGGTACTCAAGCTCATGATATTATGCTCTATGAAAGTGGAATATTATCGAAAAAGGAGTTACGAACTATACTTTCTTCTCTTGAAAATATTATGAAAAGAGTTTTAAATGGATCATTAAAAATAGAAGGTGAATATGAAGATATTCATGAATATGTTGAAAATATGGTTATATCAGATATTGGCCTTGAAGTTGGAGGTAAAATTCACACAGCACGTTCACGGAATGACCAAGTGGCATTAGATCTCCGTCTTAAAACGCGGAATGAGCTTTTATCTATCTATAGTCATCTTATAGAGTTGTTAGAGGCTCTTCTTAAAAAAGCTTCTAAGAGCCGTGAAGTGCTTGTCCCTTTATACACACATACGCAACAAGCTCAAATTGGTTCTTTTGCTCATTATTTCCTTGCTTATTTTGATGCTTTTTCAAGAGACATGGACCGGCTTATTGCTTGTTTTAAACATGTGAATCTTAATCCTTTAGGGGCTTGTGCAATTGGAGGGACACGTTTTCCAATAAATAGGTTCAGAACAACAGAACTTCTTGGATTCGATAGTGTACTTGAAAACAGTTTAGATGCAATATCATCAAGAGATTTTGCACTCGAAGTTCTATCGGCTCTTGCTATCCTGTTTGAACATCTCTCTAAAATGTGCGGAGATTTAATATTATGGTCTAGTTCTGAATTCAACTTTATCGAAATACCTGATGCATTTGCTTCAACTTCAAGCGTGATGCCTCAAAAGAAAAATCCATGTGCTCTAGAGCTTATACGAGCCCGATCTTCACGAGTTTACGGAAGTTTGATACAGATATTAGTTATTCTTAAAGGCTTACCAACTGGATATAACAGAGATTTACAAGAAACTAAAATACCTTTAAAAACTAGTTTTGAAGCAAGCAAGTCTAGTTTATCAATATATAATGGCATCATCAAAGATTTAACTATAAATGAAGAACGTGTCGCTCAAGTTGTTAAAAATAGTTCCGCAGTAGCAGTAGATCTTGCAGAGATGTTGGTACAGGAATATAAGATTCCTTTTAGGACAGCACATATACTTGTAGGGCGTTTAGTCAATTATATGATGAAAAATGGAAAACAGTTACGTGACGTAGATGTTAATATAATCGCAAATTTAAGTAACGAACTTCTAGCTAAACCACTAAGAATAGATAGTGGAAAGCTAATTGAGTCCCTCAATCCTCAAATATCAGTACGAAAAAGAATTTCTCAAGGTTCTCCTTCTCCTTCTGAAATTAATCGTATGCTTTCTTCTCGAACTAAAATGGTGAAGCAGTATAAAGTAGATATTGAAAAACAACAATTTAAGATAAAAAAGGCTAACAATAAATTTAAAAAAATTGTTACAGATTTTTTAGAAAAATGAGTAATTCACGAATAACAAAAAGATTTTTCATTTTTATAACTAGCTTAAATTACTTTTAAAATATTTTATGGTAGAGGAATTAGTTTGGAAGATACTTTCCTATTCGCTGCTCTAACACTTCTTTTGGGAGTGCTCCAATTACCTTATCTACTGGCTTTCCATTTTTAAATATCATTATGGTTGGTATGCTCATTATTCCAAATTTTCTTGAGGTATCTGGATTCTCATCAACATTTAATTTACCGAATACAATCTTACCAACATATTCTTTCGCGAGATTCTCTATAATTGGGGTCACCATACGACAAGGTCCACACCAAGGAGCCCATAAATCAACAACGGTTACAGGGTACTTACTTACTTCTTTATCAAAATTCTCATCATTAAGAATTATTGGATGATCTATTTCATTTTGAGGTACTGACATTGTTTCTTCACTTCCTCTCTCCATTAACTCTCTCATCTTTTTATATCTTATCCTTTCAAGTTCCGAGTCTTCATCCAAATTGAAGACACTCCTTTATAAAAAGGAGCATAGACTTGTTTATTAAAAAATGTTTTGTTCCATTTCTAAACTGATAGAATATACCATTAACATAGAGTATTTTTAGGATATATCAGAGCTTGATTTTTATAATTCTTAATATGTTCTACAAATGAAAACTTTTGGTAACCGATCTACTTAATAGCTGTTCAAATTCTATGTATCAACAATTGAGAATTCGAGGTATCAGTTGAAATGATCATTATTTTATTGGGAGCTCCTGGAGCTGGAAAGGGAACATATGCAGCTCAGCTATCTAAATTATTTAATCTTCCCCATATATCAACGGGTGATCTGGTTAGAGATGAGATTCAGAGTAGATCAGCAGTTGGTAATCAAGTCAGAGAATATAGTGAGAAAGGATCACTTGTGCCTGATAATTTAATAACTGATATTCTAAAATATCGTATAATAAAAAATGATTGTAAAAATGGATTTATATTGGATGGTTTCCCAAGAACTGTAAGACAAGCAGAACTTTTACAGGATATTATTTCTGTAGATGTTGTTATTAATATAGTGGTTCCAGATGATATAATTATCGATAGACTTTCTAGTAGATTGACTTGTCAAAATTGTGGTGCAATATATAACGCAAAATATCTTAAACCTAAACGAGATATGATCTGTGACATATGCAATGGACCATTATACCAGAGAAAAGATGATATTTCATCTATAATACAAAATAGACTTGATGTATATAAAAAGGAGACAGCCCCTTTAATTAATCATTATGATAAACAAGGTATTCTTAAACAATTTCATGCTCAAAATCCCAAAGCTTCACCTGATGAAGCAGTGAAGGAGATAATGAAAATGCTCCCCGACGTTAACTCATATAAAGAACATACTAGTTAATTTCTTGATGTTATTTGTTTTGATAATACTTTATTACGTTGTAAGATTCCATGATGAAGGTACGTCCCGAAGTTTTTTAGCTGGGACTCCCGCAACTATGGTGCGTGAGGGTACATTTGCTACAACAACGGCTCCAGAACCAATAACAGATCCTTTTTCTATTTCTATCGAAGGAAGAAGAATAGCATTTCCTCCTATACTTACACCACTACGTATAATTGGTCCTTTAAGTGGAAAATTCTGTTGGAGCATATACTTATCGTTAAGTAGTATTCCATAAGGACCTATGAATACATTATCTTCTATAGTTGAATATGACGATATGTAAACACCCGTTTGAAGTCGAACGTTATTTCCTATAGATATGTGGCCATCAAGTACGGTTCCAGTGCCTATAAGGGTGTTCTTCCCGATTCTGACGTCTTCCCTAATGAGCACAGAATGACCTAACTCTACATTTTCATCAAGACTAACATCCTGATAGATAATTGAATGACTTCGAATTATACAATTATTCTGAATATAGGTATGCGTTTGTTTAGAAGTTTTTTTCTGTTTATCCCGTTCTGGATGACCTAACATGCAATGCGAACCAATAGATACATTAGCGTTTATTGTTAATGGTCCTGAAAGTACTGAGAATTCCCCAATTGAAACTGAATCATTTAGTAATACCTTTCCTTTTATTGTTGAGTAAGCACCTATTGAGCATTCCTGCCCAATTTTTACTTTCTCGTCAATCAACGCCGTTTTATGAATAATGAATTTACTATTTCTCATTGTTTCTACGTCCTTTGCTATTCAATGAGGATAAGTCAAAACTCTATTTATCTTAAAATTATTATTAACGGTATATTTATTAATAGTATCCTTATTTTTACAGTAACATATCATATTTTACTTGAGTGAAAGGTGAAAGTTTGTTATGAGTGAAAAATCAAAGAAACTTACTATTGAAGACTTGAATGAGAAAATTAATAAATTAAGTGCACTTGTGAAGAATGTTACAGACAGCTCTCTCGAACAGGTCGGGACCATAGCTAAGAAAAGACCAGTTGAAACAACTGCGATGGGATTTACAATTGGTCTTATACTGGGTCTCATACTTGGTGCAGCAATCTCAAAACGCTAACAGCGTCTTCCTTTTTTATTAATCAAATTCGATAATATTCCTAATTTTCATAATATATTATATCGATTTTTTCTTTATACCTTCTAAATAGAGCATAGATTTAAAAAACAGTTGCTAGTTTAATGAATAAAATTATTACTTTCGGGAGAATCACTCTTTTTTTTCAAATTGACTTTTGTCTACTCCACATATTGGGCACACCCAGTTATCCGGTATGTCCTCGAATTTTGTATTAGGAGCTATTTGAGAGTCAGGATCTCCCTTCGCTTCTTCATAAATATAGCCACATACTATACATACCCATTCTACCATTTGTGTAATATCTCCTTTTCAAGTCACTGTTTTTTAGGCTATAAGTTTACCTAATTTATAACATTTCTCAAGATCCTTCTTTTAAGGAACGAATTAGATTTCAAAGGAAGTACCAATTATCTTAATTTCCATCTCAGTTACTTGATTTAACATGTATTTTCGTGTTCCTTATACCTAGTAGGCTATAAATGGTTTTATTAATTAAACAAGATATTAGATTATATAGGGGAATATAAACTTTTTTGAATTTAAACTATTTTACTAATAACTTACTAATATCTCATTTACGTATCAGATAAATACTAATAATAAATAACACTGGTAAAAGAAAGGAAAAAAAGAAAAGTTATCCATATTCGTTTTAATATTTACAGAATTAAGTTACGCTTACTTTCTTCGCTCCACCCGTCGCTTCATCCCCTTCCCATATCCCATGGAGGTTACAATATTCTCTAACTTTTAGAATAGTTGATTTTTCTAATGAGATGCTAAATGTTATCTCATATCCATTACTGAATATTGGTAGAAAAGTTGTTTTTGCAATAGGAATGGTTCCCGCATATAGTTCCACCCAGTTTATCCAGTGACCTTGCATATTCGGATGCTCAACACCATCTATACCACCGATCTTAACTTTGATAGTAAATGCTTTTCCTTTTTCAACATTATTTGGGGCTTCGAGAATAACTGGAAGATGTTTTTTATCAATTGCTGTTAAATTGTTGGGGTCTTGTGCTTTATTAATTTCTAATATAGAAAATTCTTCTGACATAGAACTTGTCTCCTACAAAAATTTATAGTTTGTAATATAATACCTGTGTTAATTAAATATTTTGTGTATAGAGCAAAAAGAAGTTGTATAATTATAAACTTGTAAATAGAAGTATAAAAAAAATACTTGTAAGCCAGATAATAGTACTGTTCACCATTTTTCGATTGGCATAGCTATAATCTCATGTACAATTAATCGGCTATTAGGATTTTTTCCGAAAGCCTCTTTTTGTGTTGATGTTGTAATTACTATTGCTGTGTCTACCCCTTCTCCAGTTCCCCCTACAGCTATTATCTTTGTGTAAGGTTTTACTTTTAATGTTTCAACAGCTGCAATTGAGACTTCTATAGCTACTTTCATTCCTTGACCGAATGCGTAGAGGGTTTCTTTTACAGCATTCCATTTTTTGCTGCAGAATGGGAGGAATGTCATATCGAATATTTCTCTCTCACGTTTTTTTTCTGCTCTTTCTGAATCTTTTTTTAAGTGATTACGTAACAGCTTTCCTAACAATCCTTCTGTGGATGGCATAATCTGTTTACAAGCTAATAGTGTATCTTCCTCCGAAACCGTTACAATTTTAATATCTTTATTTAATGTGTGTTTGAAAAGCTCAGCTGTTTTTCCAGTAGTCTTTGGAACTAAGACTATTCCTATATCTCCTTGTTCAAGTCTATCTCCAACAGCTTCAATGACAGATTTAGTATTTAAGATGCCAGGTTTCTCAAAATATATTGTCATTCTCTCTATAAGTGACAAAATAAATCCTCATAATGGTATTATCTTATATTTTCAAGTGTGATCTTGAGCAAATAAAAGTTATGTCTTCAATTAATTAGAAGTGTATTAAATAAGGTCGTCAAGAAATAGAGTAATTTATGTAAAGATCAGAGCTCACTTTAAATAAATGCTGAAAGATGGAACCTTATTAAATAAATAGACTTTTACTTAATTATGTATATAATTAGCTAAGGCCTCAAATTCTTATTTTGTGAGTATACGTAAATTTTTAATTCGAGCTGTA
>CAZAXO010000042.1:0-13150 GCA_964489085.1 uncultured Candidatus Bathyarchaeia archaeon | reverse complement strand
GAGTAATTCACCAAACTCGTATCGAGTGAAAAAGCATTCACCACCTGAGAGGGGAATATCTATCTTCTTCTTTAATCGAATATTTTCACGGACATATTCCTCTTTACTTCGCGCTTTGACTGGTTCTTCAAAAAAAGTTATGTCATACCTACCGAATTGAGCAGCTATTTTAACTGCTTGCGTATGAGTATACGCCATATTACCATCCACTATAAGTTCGATATCAGGACCAACTGCCTCTCTTGCTCGTCTCACTAATTCAAGATCCTGTTCAAAGCCTAATCCTGTCCGAAGTTTCACTGAGGTAAAGCCTTGCTTGATAAAGTCACGACACTCCTTTTCTACTTCATCAGGTTTCTTTAAGCTGGGCGCTGCATATGCTCTTACACGATTCTTATAGCCACCAAGAAGCTGATATACCGGTTTCTTACAGGCTTTTCCCATAATATCCCATAAGGCTAATTCTATACCACTAATAGTATAGGTTTCCATTCCTCTTCGCCCCCATAGATGGGTAGCATCAAACGTTTCTCGCCAAATTTTTTCCAAGTTGAAAGGATCTTGTCCAACAAGTAATGGCGTTAACTGATTAATATGCAACGTAATCCAAGGAGAATAGGCGCAGTTGAAGCCTGCTTCTCCAATTCCCGTAATATTTTCATCCGTTTGAATTTGTACTAATGTAGCTCCTTTATAGGTGATACTCATTGCACCCCATCGTAGAGGAACCTCCAGTTTCTCGCCTACCGTAATAACTTCTACATTGGTAATCTCCATCTACTCCACCTTGTTATAATAGATTGGTGCCCCAGTTTACATTGAAGATAGTAATCTGTATATAAAATAACCGTGATAGGATAAAGCAATATCTAAGGAAGTACCCTTGAGTAATTTTTCTATTAAAAAGTTTGTTGCTTTGACCTGCACAAGAAAGTATATTCACTTACTCGCTTACTCTTCCTCGATGAGATGCAACTTTATCAGTGTTTTACGGAGTTTCTGTCTCTCTTCATCGGTTAAAGGAGACATGGGAGGTATTATACTTCCTCCAGGAAGCCCCATCATAGTCATGGCTTCCTTTATTGCGGCAGGGTAGGTTCCATATAAAATAACGTCTATAATATCAACGAGTTTATAATGTTGTACACGAGCTCCTGCGTAATCACCCTGTAAAAACTTCTGATACAAATCAACGAGTATCCGTGGAGCAATATTACTTTCCCCACTGATAGTTGCTCTTCCTCCCAGTAAAAGACTAGGGAAAAAGAGTGATCCATATCCCTGAATAACATTGAATTCTTTCGATGTTTGGTTAATTATATTCTGGTAGTAAAGAATGCTTGAACTTGAATCTTTAATACCAATAATATTCTGCACCTGTGAGGTTTTAATAACTACGTCAGGAGGAAGTAAATAACCAACTGAGGGAATATTATAGAGAATTAACGGGAAATCAACGGCCTCAACGATAGTTCGGTAATGATCTATTAACGTCTCAGGCGTATAGGAGAAAAACCAAGGAGGAAGCACGAGGGCGGCTGTAGCTCCTAAATCTTTCGCATCCATTGTATACTGGATTGAATCCCGTGTTGTAGTACCTCCTGTACCAACGATAATTGAGAGCCGATCTTTTGCTTCATCGATCACTGTTTCAATTATTAATTGTCGTTCTTCTCTAGTTAACTTCTGAAATTCTCCTGTCGAGCCAAGGCAACAAACTCCATCGACTCCAGACTCTATCAGCCGCTGCGTTAAAAATCGTAATCCATCTGCGTCAACTTTCCCATCGGAGGTGAAAGGTGTGATAATAGCGGAAATTACTCCCTCAATAAGCAAAATGTTCAACTCCCTAATTTCACTATGCTTATCCAAATCCTATTGCTGCTTTTTATTATTTTTTATTCATATGATAAAATTCAAAAACCCTCAAGAAAAAATGGGATAAATTAAGTTCTAAATTTTGTCAACTATAGATGAATAGGCTATATCCGTAAATTTGCTTATATATCATCTTTCCTCCAATTTTACCTATGAGATCTATCGGTTTGGGTCGTAGCCAAGAGAAGGTTTCAGTTATAGGTCAGGGAACATGGGGTTTAGGCGGTTATGAAACCCGTGATGATTCCAATGATGAAGAAGCAGTCGAAGCACTACAGTTAGGCATCAAGCAAGGAATGATGTTTATTGACACCGCGGAAATATATGGTGATGGACATTCAGAGGAACTTGTCGGAAAAGCTATTGAGTCGATGCGATCAGACGTTTTTATTGCCACTAAAATATGGCCTAACCATTTTTCATATGATGATGTTTTAAAAGCTGCAAAAGCGAGTATACATCGATTAAGGATAACAAGCATAGATCTTTATCAATTGCATTGGCCGAATCCACAAATTCCTATTCAAGAGACGATGAAGGCTATGGAAAAACTTGTTGATACGGGTACAATACGGTACATTGGAGTGAGCAATTTTTCTGTTGAGCAATTACAGGAAGCTCAAGCAGCTCTATCCCAAAATGAACTGGTCTCTAATCAAGTAGAATATAATCTACTCGAAAGAGGAATTGAACAGGATCTCCTACCCTACTGTCAAAAAGAAAAAATTACAGTAATGGCGTATAGACCATTAGAGAGGGGACGGCTAATAACAGAAACGAATAGTAAATTTAGGTTATTAGATGAATTTGCTTCTAAGTATGATAAATCACGTGCGCAAATTGCTCTAAACTGGTTGATCTCAAAGGAAAATGTTATGGCTATTCCCAAAGCAATAAAGCGAAAACATATAATAGATAATTCCGATGCTGCAAAGTGGAGTCTCAAAGACATTGAATTACAAAAATTAGATGATGCCTTCAAATAAGTGAAATCAATAATTTACCTGTACTAATGCTAACTAGCATAGTATAGAGATTAGTACACATGAAATAAGGTTATGCTAGGCTTCCTACGTGTAATAGACTGTGGAAAACTTCTAGGGTTGTTTTCATCAAATCTTTTTGAGTAACGATCCCTTTAATCGCTCCGTTTTCAGTTACTAAAAGTCTTCGAATGTTTTTTTCGGTCATAAGTTCAGCTGCTTTACCTATCGGGGTATCATCATCAACTGTTATTAAAGGAGAACTCATCAGTTCACCAATTTTAGTTTTACATAACATATTAGAGGTGCACGTCTTTTTTAAAATATCTCGTTCAGTTATGATACCAACGGGCAGATTGTTTTCGGTAGCAATAATTGAACCAATCTCGTTTTCAACCATACATTTTATCGCATCGGATATCGTGGCTTGTACATCAACAGAAATCAGATGTTCAGTCATAGCATAGCCTACTTTATAGGTTATAGGCAAATTATCACCATCATATAATAATCAATGTATAAACTTAAACATTCTTTTTAGAATGAAAGTGACGATTAGTTAAATTGAATAAAGTATCTTTTTAAAGATCACATTTTTTTGGAATTATTCTACCTTTCTTAAGAGGAAATACACTAAGCATCTGTTAACCGAATGTAATCGCTAACCAGTCACCTACATAATGAGCTGCGGAGATAACTATTAATGCAATAACTAAATGCTCTAAAATTACTTTCCACGACGTCGATCGTTGTTCCTTCGATATTTTATAGCTAAGTGTACAAAGAGCAAATAATCCCCAAATAATACTTACTAGAATCGCTTTTGTAAGATCAAAGAGTAACACGGGAACAAGGAATGATAACGCAAAAATAAGCTTGAAGAAAAACGTGGAAATTGTTGCCTCCCATATCTCCCGAGAAACATGTCGATTCTCCGCTTCCTCAGATACGTGAATACCCAACGCATCCGAGAACGCGTCAGCTATCGCTATCGTCAAAATGCCGCCAATAACCACGAGTTTTGAGTGGGTGCCAGAATGTAAACCCACCATTAATCCTAACGTCGTGATAATACCTGAAGTTACGCCGAAACTAAGCCCTACTCTCATTGAATGGCTCATCATGAGGGATTTTCACCAAGCCTTTGATAATATTCGTAGCATACTCTTAAATTATGTGTTAAAAAAAACGATTACAGTTTCGTGTTGATTTGTCAGTAATAGTTATGATCTGTTACAATATGGTCTAAAGATTTAGGAAACTTGTAATAAGTGTCATAAGGAGCGGGGAATCTTGGTAGAGTTAATAGCCTCTCCACACTTTCTTTAAGGTTTCAAGAACATTTTCTTTGTTAAGTGGTATTGGTGAGTTGGGTCTTGGCCAATGTTTTAATCCTATATCAGTAATTTTTGTAAGCTGTTCTTCTGTGACGCCACATTCTTTCAGTGAACTAGGTACTCTAACATCTTTTGCAAGTTCTTTAACCGCTTCAATCATCGCTTCAGCCATCTCTTTACCACTCTTACTCCCATCTATTTCGATGGTTTGAGCGATTTCAGCGAATTTCTTCTGCATAACCGGTAGATAAAACTCCATGGTGAATGGTAACGCGATTCCTGAAGCCATGCCATGAGGTAAATTACAGAAGGGGGCAAAGGCTTGAGAGATTGTATGTCCGAATACGACTTTCGCGTTACATAAACTGACACCTGCTAAGGTAGCAGCCATAGCCATATAATACCTTGATTCAACATTGTCACCTTGACGATACGTTGGTCTTAGATATTTGAATATCAGTTTGATCGCTTCTAATGCATAGATATCAGTTAATGGATTTGCATCTAGGGATATTATAGCTTCAATTGCATGTGCTAATGCATCCATGCCAGCTCCTGCTGTAATATCACGGGGACAGCTTAAGGTGAGAAGGGGATCAACAATAGCTGTAGTGGGAATGATCTTGGGGGATACCACGGTTTTTTTACTGTGATCCTCTAATGTAAGTACAGAATACATTGTTACTTCGCTCCCGGTACCTGCCGTTGTTGGTATACAGATGAGTGGGATTCCCTTTTTTGGTATTAGGTGTAAGCCAACATATGCATCAATCGGTTGAAGATTAGTTACGCTAATGGCTGCTATCTTCGAAGAGTCGAGTACACTTCCTCCACCTACCCCTATAACTGTGCCAGCATTAAGCTCGCGTGCGAGAGAGCAGAGTCTTCTGACCGTGACGATACTTGGCTCCGGCTCAACTTCATCAAATACCGTAGAGGCATACCCCTCCGTTTCAAGAATAGAGAGAATTTCGTGACATTTCTCCAGTGCCTTGATGTTCTTATCAGTTACAACGAGAACTGTCTTTGATTCAGATAACTCCGATATTTCATTTGCAATCTCATTTGAGGTATCTTTACCGAATAAAATTTTACTGGGCATGTAAAATGCTGCTTTCCTGAAGGGGAGAGGTGATGACATGATATTCACATCAAAGGTTTATTTAATGAATGGATGAACCTTTACGTATATAAGGAGTATCGCTTTCATTGAGATGAGGAGAAGAAAAAATGGTAACACATGAAAAAGCTCTTAACATAACGTTGTTTGAAACCGAGATGAAGCTTTATACTATTCAGGAATTCTGGAAGAAGGGAATTCAAGAGATTCAGTAAACTATAGATAGTATAGAATCGTAATTTTCAGTTTGGAAGTGACTTATTGAAGAGATGTGCCTTATGGAAATACAGGATATTCTTGAGAAAATCGTTAATGGTGTAGCCATAGTAACATCTAAGAGAAAAAATGATGTAAACGGATTATCTGTTGCTTGGATGACTCAGGTTTCATATAGTCCACCGCTTGTAATGGTCTGTGTTGGAAAGGAAAAATATACTCACGAGTTTATAGAGGATTCAGGAGTTTTCGCAATCAACATTTTGTCTGAGAGACAAAGAGATGTAGCGAAATTGTTTGGTCTCCAATCTGGACGAACCAGTAATAAATTTAATGAGATTGGCTATGACCTTAAAAAAAGTGGAGCCCCCATCTTAAAAGATTGTCTAGCATATGTAGATTGTACCGTGCATAAGTCTATTGATGTAGGAGATACCACATTATTTGTGGGGGAAATTCTTGAGGCATCGGTAAATAATAGAGAAAAACCATTGATCTATAATTCTAAGGATTATTTTTAACCGGATTAGAGCTACGACTACCCTTCTTAGCCAGTTAATGACTAGTTTCTCAGATATTCTGAGTTCTTTAGAATTTTGTTACTCTTTTACTTAAGCATTAATTTTATTATATGCCCCTATATAATAAATATAGAGTAGTATTTAGCTAGATATTCCATATAGAAGAAAAATATTGAATGACCGGACAAATATAAAAAAGGGTTAGTGGTTGTGAAGAGTATTTATTCCCTAATAAGATTTCATTAGAAAATCTACAGACTCTTTACGGTGTAATATTGTGCTTGAGTAGTTGTTTCTGGTCTGTGTTTTGAACTTGTATTCGTTGTATTGTGGCTGGTGGGGTGTATTGAAGACTCAATTGTTTGAGTGTTTCTTTGATTGACGTTGGGTTTTGTAGATGAGCTTCTATGCCTTTAACATGGGCTGCTCCAACAAGGGCAAGTATTTTTGGATGTTCCTTTTTGTCAAGTAGATTAGAGGCTATCGCTGTTAGTCGGGCTGCCATTAAGGCATTTCTCTCTTTAATTAATACTCTCCATAGCGGAGGAATAGATCTTCTGAGTCGTTCTAGCCTTTGATTTGATCGTTGGAGAACCTCGTCTTTGAAACCGTGTTCCCATAGCCATGGCAAATTCTCTTCTCTCAGTTCGTCTCTGAACATGTATCGTCTCCTGTCAATTTGATTGTCTATTGGCATACGCAGTCTCTTCATCATCTCTTTCTCTGACATATCGATAAGCCAGATATTGGCGTCAATATTTCCAAGCGCATCACTTGCTGCAACGAATTCGCATTTTGAAGTGCAGGCCATTCTCTGGGTACATTGAATGCAGAGTTTATCTAATATGTGGAAGCGTTGCAGATCTAATTCTAAAGCTAAGTCTTTGATTCCTGTGTTTTTGACGGTGTGACTGGCTTCTTGGACACTTCTTTGTGTGAAGTGTGCTGTTCCAAGAAACTGAATATAGTGTGTATAGTCTGTGTTGTGGATCTCGATTGGCATGGTCTTATGTTGTCTACTCGATTGATATCTTATGTTTCTTCTTGGTTTTGGTTGTTGTCTTCTTTGGAATAATAACTTCTAGGATGCCGTTATTGCATGTTGCCTTGATTTTTTTGGTTTCTATAGCTGATGTTGGCAGTTGTGCTGTTGTGTAGAAATCCTTAGCCTTAACTTCCGCTTTTCCTTCTGAGATATTGAGTTGAATATCATCTTTTGTTATGCCGGGTAACTCAACGTAGAGTTTCACGTTTTTTTCGTCTTCGAAGACGTCAGTTAAGGGTTCACGTATATCGTTGATCTGTGGTTTTCTTGGCAGTGGTCGTTTTGGTCTTCTTGGATCAAGGACGTTAGGAGTCATACTTTTTAGGGGTTGATCTGATCTGAATTGACCATATATAACGTATCCTTTCACATTTGGCTGGTTGATTTCTTGTACCTTCCAATCACCTTGTTGATCACCGGTAAATACTGCTTTACGAATCGTTTCAATCTCATCATCAATATTACCAAAGAGGTTGTTCTGCATTGTCATCATGTTGCGAAGTATTTTATCAAAATAATCCATTATCTTTCACCTCTATTTATCATTTTTCAAACTCTTGGAGAGCCCGTAACAATCGTTTTAGGGCGAGGCTGACCATGAGAAATTCAGCTTGGCCGAGTGATGAGCATCGATACTGGCCACCATTTGATTTTTCTATGAGGCCGCATCTTGTGAGTTTTCGAGTGCTTTCCCATACAATCTTTGGATTGAGACTGAGGTCTTTCATGAATTCTCCGAATCCCATGCTGAGGTCATCCTCTTCAAAGAGTCGTTTCATCATTCGTAATCTAGCTTCGTTTGAGAGGGCGTCAAAGAATGAGGAGACATCATCGAAATCCTCTTCTAACTTGTCGAGTTCTTCTTGTAATTCCTCTTTAGGCCAGTTTTTTGCTACGAGAGGTATCTCGAAGAGGATTTCACCGTTCTTAACTAGTTGAAGTTTTAAGGGCATCTCCTTTCATACCAATAAGTAATTACCTTATGGTAATATATAAAGTTACCTATTGGTAATACAGACAAAGATAGACCATCCCCAAAAAGAATAGAGAGTGAAGAAAACACTGGAATCATTCTATAGAAACTGCTTTATTGGAGAGACGTCAGTTAAGTTTCTCTACTCCTAATCCTGTCGCCGTATTCTTTAGCTCATTCCATATCTCCTCGGAGATGACTATGCCTTCTTTCAAACGTTTTTCCCTTACAGAGAATTCTGGTTCTCCTGGTATCATAACCCTCTCAAATCCCTCCGCAGGAGGAGTACTTCTTAAAAGGCTAAGAGTTTGCTGGACTTGTTGCGTGTATGCATCTAATTGTGTGAAACTTTCTACATCAATCGCTATCATAAGGACACCATTTCCGATGTGTTGATTCAGTCCTGTTGTACATCGTCCTCCTACTAGGGCACCGCAGAGGAGATCAATTGCCAAGGCGATTGCATAACCCTTATGTCCACCGAAGGGGAGAAGAGCTCCTGGAAGACTATCGTTTTCCCCATAGAAATCCAATGGATTTGTACTCGGTTTCCCCTCTTCATCGATTATCCATCCCTGTGGGAGCTTTTCATGCTCATGATATTTGATTCTAATCTTGCCTTCCGCGACGACGGAAGAGGCGAAATCCATCAAAAAGGGGTGGGCCTCTCCAGTAGGTATAGCGAGAGCAAGTGCGTTTGCTCCAAGTCGTCGCTTGATACCTCCATACGGTGCTACTATACCAGGACTACTATTGCAGGCGACGAATCCAACCATATCTTCACGGGCTGCCTGCTGAGCATACGAACCGACTCGTCCAATATGGTTACAGTTATGCAGACCAACCATGCCAACATTATTTTTTTTGGCTTTTTCTACTGCGAGCTCCATCGCCATATCAGCTGCGACGACGCCGAATCCCCATCTACCATCGATAACAGCTATTATTGATTTATCCAGTATTATTTCAGGTATAACCGCCGGTTTCACTTTTCCTTCTTTAATAAGATTTACATACCGAAGGATTCTCACTACCCCGTGAGAGTCATGTCCAACAAGGTTAGACTCCACCAAATGCTCAGCTACCTTAGAGGCATGCTCATGTGGCGCTCCAGCTGCTTCAAAGATCTTGGTCGTTATCTCACGTAATTTCTCCGCAGAGAAAAGAGGCATTTCACTAACTCTCCTAAATTCATCGATGAGTAGTCTAGATAAAAGCGATAGTGCCGATATGAGTACTTAAATAATGTGGAGAAACATGATCGATGAAATGATTAGGAATTTGAAAAGGTTAATAGAATAACCCCTGCAACGACAAGTACTGTTCCCACAATAATTTTAGGGGTTATCTTCTCTCGTGTAAATAGTGATGCGAGAAAAAGCGTTAGCAGGGGAGAAATTGATGAAAGGGGAATAGCACGTGACGCTTCGATAAACTGATGAAGATAAAAGTTCCTCCTAATCCGAGCGCCATTATTCCAGCCACACCCAAGGCGATAATATCACGCTTGGTTAAGGTCATAGAAGTCTTTACATCTCCAGTAACAACCAATGCTGCAAAAAGAAAAGGAAGAAACCCAATCATTCTAATAAATATCGCAGAGAAAACAGGTAATCACCAGTATCTAGTACATACTTATACGTAATCAGGGATATGCTCTAGAACAAACCTGCGCTAAGTGCAGCGGTAAACCCCCTTAATCCAATCGATGCCACTTAAAAATAGTATTTAACTTATTATAGGTCTGACTTACCGTAACGACCCCCATTACAATGAGAGGAGCCCCTACAATCGTATAGGAGGTAAGCTGTTCATTGAGAAAAATAACTGCTAGAACCATAGAGAAAAAGGGGTAGCAACTTGATATAGATTGTG
Organism: uncultured Candidatus Bathyarchaeia archaeon; assembly: GCA_964489085.1. Lineage (GTDB taxonomy): Archaea > Thermoproteota > Bathyarchaeia > 40CM-2-53-6 > DTGE01 > CAZAXO01. Next base: position 3,202 of record CAZAXO010000042.1, on the reverse strand, counting down.
TCCGTGAAACACCAATCTTCTTCAATCCAACAAAGTAAAGAGTATCACCAACACCGATTCCACAGACTGCAGCCGAGACCAATAAGACCAAGTAGGGTAACTCAACTAATATTGAAGACCACGTTATGATAACTAAAAATAACAGGAATACTGCTGCGAAAACTGATCTCACCATATTTGTTGTCAGATAAGTAATTCTACGTAATGCTTTTTTATACAGAATCGCGGATACAGCCCATGACAAGGCAGCAAGAATCGCTAAGACTTCGCCGATCATACTGATAATCACTGTAATAAAAGAGCTTTCACAGTACATCTGAGCTATATAGATTGTGGAAAACTCTCTACCTATATCCCTTGAACGGCAACATTTTAGGCAATGCTTAACGAGAATTCTCTTTATTTTAGAGAATGAGTCACCCTTAAGCGTAGAGAATATTTTTAACCTTCCTTTATGATAACCTCTTGAGAAGAGTAGAGATGGAGAAGAAGATTAAAGTTCTCGAAAATATTGGTAAAGCGAATGAATTAATCGCTGAAGATAATATGAAGCTCTTGGATAAGTATGGTGTATTCTCCGTTAATTTGATGGGTTCACCAGGGTGCGGTAAGACAAGCCTCCTCGAAGCATCCCTAACAGAACTAACGAAAGATTGGAGCATCGCAGTAATAGAAGGCGATTTAGCTACAAGCTACGATGCAGAGAGAATAGAACAGTTAGGTGTCGAGACCATCCAGATAAATACTGGGGGAATGTGTCATCTCGATGCCAACAGTATAAGCCGAGCATTAACCAACTTTAATCTAGAAAAAATCGACCTCCTTTTCATAGAAAATGTTGGAAATCTTGTATGCCCGGCTTTCTTCAGTTTAGGAGCTCATAGAAATGTCATATTGATAAGCCTCGCTGAAGGAGATGATAAACCAGTAAAGTACCCAGTCATGTTCAAAAATGCAGATGCACTGGTGATAAACAAGTTGGATCTGCAACCCTATCTCGAGGTGAACATAGAACGAATACGACAAGATGCATTAACGATACAACGAAATCTCGTAATACTAGAAGTATCCTGTAAGACGAAAGAAGGCATTGAGTCGTGGATACACTGGCTTAAAACCGAAAAAACCAAACAGAAAAAATAAAAATGAAAGAAGTTTTAGCAAGATTCAAAAATATGAGACTCATTATCTGTTAATACTTAATCTAGGTAGAAAATTTAGTTTTAACAAGGGTCTCTATCTTTTTTTTCGCCTCATTTTCTAACGGTAGAGTTGGTCTACGCGGATAACCAGCAGGTACACCTTGTAAAGTCAACGCTTCTTTAATAGCTGCAAGTTGATTATGCTCTTTTACAAGAACCTCATTGTAATACGATAAATGTCGCTGCAGCTCGGATGCCTTTTCATAGTCACCTCGTTTAACCAATTTATAGAAGGCATTACATAGTTGAGGAACAACATTTGCAACAGCTATGACCGCTCCACAACCACCTAACAGTAACGTAGGAAGAACAACATCGGTTGTACCAGCTAAAACAGAGATACTATCACCTACAAGGCGAATGACCTCCGTTATATTACCTAAATTTCCACTACTATCCTTTACTCCTACAATAGCATCATATTCAGAAGAAAGCCGAGCAATTACAGAAGGTTCAAGATAAAACCCAGTAAATTTAGGGACACTATATAATACAACAGGGAGATCAACCGCTTGAATGACAGCGCTATAATGCTCGAACAGTTCTCTGTTAGATAATTTAAAGTAGAAGGGCGTCACAATGACAGCTGCATCCACTCCTAAGTCCTTTGCATCTCTGGTGAACTGAATAGTCTCCCTTGTACTCATACTACCAGTCCCAGCGATTACCGGTATCTTCCCATCAACCTCATCAATAACTATTTTAATTATCTGTTTCCTTTCATCCCGAGAGAGATACGGTGCCTCACCATTACTTCCACAGGGCATCAACCCCGAGAGTCCCCCATCAACCCAGAAACGAACACAGTGACGAAGCGCCTCAGCATCAATTGCTCCTTCCCGTGTGAAGGGTGTTATATGAGGCACGACAATACCCTCTAACTGTACTCTACCCATATCATCACCTATACAATCACAACTCATCTACAACGATATAACAATCACGAACTAGGTTTTGAACCTTATTTTTCAAGATCAAATGGTAAGCGAGCATCCACCTTATAAACGTGATTCATGTAGATAGTGAACGTTATCGTTTAATTTCAAAGATCACTGTCCCTCCACCCGGATACGAGTTGGGTCCGGGATCTGGACATTGAACATACCCTACATCATCTTCGTTACCTATTCCCAAGGATTTTGCGGAAGAGCCATGTGAGAACGCTGACAGTAATGTTGTCATCGAGACAAATGCGTGAATGCAAATATTCGATGATCGCGCGCTATCAATAAAATATTTATCGACGATTATTTTATCCCCAACCTTGTAGATAGGACAAACTCCTCTTATTTCCTTAACCGTAATCTCCACCATTACCTATGATCCCTCCTGCTTACATATTTAGCTAGTTACAGGGAGAATTATATATGAATGTGATAGAGGAGGAAAGAGTAAATGTTGAAGATTATTTGTAGGTGTTAATCTCTTCTTCATCTTTTTCTCTTAAGGGTAAAAGCTCTTTAACCGCGCCTCCTTTTGTGGTTTCTCCTCCATCCATTACCAAAATAGTTCCGACCATATATGGGCACTCATCAGAGGCTAGGAATAATACTCCATGTGCTATTTCTTCAGGATCGCAGAGTCTTCCAGACGCAATCCGTTCTTCTTTCGGGTTATCCGACTCCTCAATTGCCTTCATCGTAAGTGGGGTCCTAATATATCCAGGCGCTACAGCGTTAACGCGAATATTTTTAGGAGCGAAATCTACCGCCATAGCTTTGGTTAACATATGCACCGCACCTTTCGATGCGAAATAAGCATCGTAGCCGGGTTGTGCCACTATCCCCCAACTTGACCCCGCATTAATTACCGATCCTCCTCCCTGCCGTATCATATGGGGAAGTACATGTTTACTGACTAAAAAAATACTTTTTACATTCACATCCATTAACTCATCCCACTCGTTCTCGGACATCTCAAGTATTGTACCACCTTCCAATATCCCGGCATTATTATGTAGAATATCGACTCTTCCGAATTTTTCTATGATGGTATTAACC